>JAEOUB010000519.1 GCA_016839545.1 Candidatus Kariarchaeota archaeon
ATATCTACTTTGCACGAGCCTCGGATGATTTTGCTATCGCAGTTCTTGCAACAGATGTCAGTACACTCATGCTTCAGAATGCCCAGAAAATTGTGAAATCAATTCGACAAGCACTGGGTATGGTATCAGACGAGGATACTGATTCCACAGACGATGCACCCAAAACTTCTGGCAAACGAGATCTGGTGGCTGACCTCAAAGGCAGACTGAAATCCATATCTGGTTTGGACAACATCTAGGTGAACAAATGGATATTCTCGGGATAATCAAGGATGAATTAGGAAATATACTTGAACGTACCAAGACCACAGCGCTCAAAGATGGAACTGTGAGTGAGGAAGAAGCGGTCCTCATCGATCTATTGGCAAACCAGTTAGATGCAATCAATCAGGAGATTGAGCCCATAGTGGATTTGATGACTGATTTATCTGAAGCTGAGATCCGATCACGGGTGAAAATTGTGAGCAGGGAAGTTGTTCCCAAGATGACGAGACTTGCAAAACAGGACAACCGGATCTCCAAGGATGAGGCGGCAATCCTGGATACCATAGCACAAATGATAATTGATCAATAATCATGAATATCTGAGATACTAGGTTTGCACAGTCGAAACAGAATATATAGTGTTGTAAGAATGCCTCAAAAGTGATTGTCAGTGCAGATATCGGTGGGACTAAAACGGCAATCGCCTATTCTGACATCGAAAGTCCAACAGAATTCATTGACAAAAGGACCTATCAGAGCTCTGAATTCGAATCATTTGATACACTATTACAGGAATTTATCAAAGACATATCTCCAGAAAGGATCTCATTAGGAATTGCTGCACCTATTGATGGAACCAAGGTGACTTTGACAAATCTTGACTGGACTATCGATAAAGCGGCAATAGAGGATCGATATGGAGCCGAAGTCATATTTCTTAATGACTTGCAGGCTGCGGTCTGGGGATTACCTAAGTTGGGACCAGCAGAGTATGTTGAACTCCAGAAAACCACGGTTCAGAGAGGAAGTGATGTTCTGGTAGGAATAGGAACAGGCGTGGGTATGGCCAGGATTTTATCAGGTAACACAGTACTACCCTCTGAAGCAGGACATATTGGTTTCTCACCGCGTACACCATTTCAGGAGGATTTCGGTCGATATGTATCTCGGATCCATGGACATCCGAGTTATGAGATGATAATTTCCTCAATTGGTTTCAAATTCATACGCAAATTCATGCTGCAGGAGCAGTATTTCGATTTTTCTGAGGAATTTATGAATACACTCAGATCTGAGAAAGAAACACCGAGATTAATTCATGATAGATCCAAAGGAACAGATGACGATGCAAAGTTCTGTCAAATGATCCTTGATGAAATTTCAATAGCAGTAGGAGGATATCTCTCAGATATCGCACTTTGTCATTTACCATCTACCGTTGCAGTTACCGGTGGAATCGGAAGGAATATTCTGAACCATAAATTAATACTTGAATACTTCAACAAAAACGAAGCAATGGAACCCTTATTGCAATCCATTGGCCTCAAGATAGTGACAGATGAGGATATTGGTCTTAAAGGAGCTGCAATCTGTGGCTCAAGAGGATAAATCTTCTCCATGACTCTTGTACCGCACTCTATTCTCAATTTGTGTCATTCTTCTGATAATTGACTCATCACCATTATTTCGTCGATATCCAGCCAACAGTGCCTCCAAAGCTTCTGCAGCGGCTGCCGAATGGGTGCTCTCCAGGGTATGTTTTAGGACAAGCAAATCTACTGCTTTATCTTCAATTTGAGGGGAGATATATCCAAGTCCAAAATCTATTATTCGGACATCATCCTGTTCAACCAGAATATTAGAGGTAGTCAAATCACCATGAATAATATCCAATCCATGGAATTTGGCGATGATCTCACCAATTTTAGAGAAGATACTGCCAAGATCAATTATCTGCATTTGATCCTTTATGGCTGCATGGGGGAGATATTCCATGTATAATGTCCAGGTTGAAGTATCTATATCTAGGAGACGGGGCACGGGAAGATGATGTCCAAATGCGAGGAGAAGGATCCTTGCTTCCTGGGTAGACCTCTCTTTTCTGAGTTTGAAATCGATCTGCTCTGATCTGTATGTCTTGGGAAATCTTTCCTTGCCGAGTATCGGGACACCAAAGAGTGATGTTTCATAGATCCGAGCTTCTGCTCCAAGAGCAATGACTTCCTTCACCATATAGGAATGATCTGGGATCTTTTTCACACATTGTCGAACTGAAGAAACTTGAAATACATATTGATAGTTTCCATCAAAGTGACTCCCTCTCGCTTCTAAGTAATGAAAAAAAATCTGTATTACTCCCAAACTATCAAATATGTTTTAACCAAAATTCGAATCATGGCATTCCTGACAGGAAAAAAGCAGGTAGGTATGTTTGTCATCTTGATCTTCCTAGGAAGTATTGTTCTTCCAACAGTTGCTCAGGAGGAGAACCACACAAACTATGTTAATGTTGTAGAGTGGAACAGTGACGGGACTGTACTCGCATCTGGTTCAACTGATACAACAATACGGACATGGGATCTAAGCGGAAACCAGCTTGATCTTAAGATAGCAACAGTTGGACCTAATAACTCTGTACTTGACTTAGGTTGGGACCATTCAGGACAAACACTCATTTCTGGGTCCGTAGATCAGACTGTACTTGCTTGGAACCTGACACAGGACGTCACCGTAATCGTAGGAGAACCATTGATCTTTGCAGGGATTGTCGAACATGTAGAGGTAAATCCTCAAACTTCATGGATAAATGATTTTGCTGAAGTATTCAACACCTCTGGTTCAACTGACTCGTTCACTTCTACCGCAAGCACCTACAACGGGTTGACTGGAGACTATGCTCTTGATCTTGATACTACCATGATTGCAGTGGGTGGTGGAGATCCATCAATTAGCTTTTTACTTCACACACCGCTTCATCCCGATGAATCTCAAAGGATGGTAGAACTTGGCGATTTCCGAGCAGGAGGCCGAGTGAAAGGTATGACGTGGGATGCAAGTGGAGAGGTTCTTGGTATTGGAACTCGAGATGGTAATTTCCTCTCCCTTAATGTAACAAGCCTTTTCATGGGTATTTTCCTTGAGGAATATCAAACAGGTCTCAACATTGCTCAATCAAACGAAATCGAGGCATTTGAAGAGGATGCAATTCTTGCAGATGAAGACCTAACTAATAGCGATGGAAACCCCCTGAAAATCCTATCCGTGGAAACAGGATCCGATGGTAAATCGTTTGCAATCAGCTCTGCTGAGGGTGTGAATGTCTACGAGATCGGTAATTTTGGTACTTTCAACAAGATCAGTGACGCAGCGACTGACCTGACCTGTGAGAACTGTCAAAATGTTGGTGTGGACTATGGAGAAGGTCAGATTGCCATTGCTTTTGGTACTGAGATCGGGCTTTATACCTACAATGGTGGGTTCATTGGTGATAAGACTGCATCTATAAGCACATTGGATCTCGGATTTGATGCGACCATCAATGCCGTTGATGTGGATATTAATCCTGTTTCGGGACAGATCGCAGTAGCTGTTGGAGGAGATGTAATTGTGTACAGTGCAGACCTTTCATCCATAGTATTTCGAATTGCTGGAGAGATACCTGTTGCCAATAACAGTGCATTCCTCTATGGTATCCTGTTCTTTGTAGGTATCTTTGCAATCTGGTTGATACGCAGATTAATGAAGATGGGCAAACTTTGATCTGAATTCTTTATCTCGTACCAAGTTTTTTTAAAAATTCATATGAATAACATACTATGTCAGTTGAAATTATGACAGATGCAAACTACCAATCTCTTATTTCGGGATCTAAGAAGCTCATTATTGATGTCTGGGCAGATTGGTGTGGACCTTGCAAACGAACAACACCCGTGTTTGAGGAAATGGCTGGTAACAGTCCAAATGACCAGGTAGTTTTTGCAAAACTCGATGCAGATAATCAGAGAGCAGCAGCTTCCAGTATGAAAATTACGTCGCTACCAACATTTGTCATCTTTCAGGGTGGCAATCTTACCAAGAAATGGTCAGGTGCAGATGTCCCTCGTTTGAGAAAAGAAATTGATGCCCTTATCAAGGATTAAAAATCAATCTTGGGATATTGCTTTTGAAATCGAGGTAATCCTCGGATCTCTTACCCAGCACAGTAAGAAATGTGTGATATGCAGTAGAGATATATTTGCTGAGCTCGGGATTGGCATCATCAGCATAGGACAGGATTGAGACTGATCTCCGATCATCTAGTGAAGGTAAATCACGAATCAAGATCATGAAATCATCATCCTCAATGGTATGCAGGGGATAATTGTCACCAAAGAGATCAGCATATTTGATACCAGTGGACAGAAGAAGATCCAGATAGAAATCATCATGATTTGATTCTCCAGTACGGCTCTTGAAATCACTCAGTCTGATATTTTCTGAACGTGTATTCTCCCTTGTCTGAACAGGTTTGAGTAGGTAACGGTAATGAGAGGGCTTAACTTGATAAAACTTGTTTTTCTCATAAAATTGCTGTACTCCCTCTTCGGGCTCGGTTTCTATTGAAGAAGCTACCCTTTTTTTCATATACTCTATCAATTTGGTTCCCATACCCTTTCCCTGCTGATCTGATGACACAACCATCCAGTCAAGGTGATACCTGTTATCTGCTGAAAGGTGATACTCGATCTCTCCCAGCACAGTATCTGAGTCATCAATCAGCAGTGAGATGGTTCCTATCTTGGCAACTGCAGTCATGTGAACTGCACAGGTTTCAGGATGTAACCATGGACCCCCGTGACGGAATTGATCTTTCATTGAGAGCAGATCATAACTTGATTTCACATTTTTTCTATTCTCTTGCCGGTACCATGATTGTACCAGGCTCTTGTTGAGCTCTACTACCTGATCAAGGTATTTTCGGCGGTAGTCAACAATTTTCATACTATCATACCTCGAGTATCTCATTCACTGATCGACCCTCTAGTTGAGATTCGATATAGTTTAGCCATGAGAGGTAGACCCTGGGCCCATTGACCAGAAATGCCGTGAGTCCCATCGGTAGAGATCTGTAGTTCTCAAGAATTCTCCATGCCTGATCAGGAGTTGAAATCCCACCGGTGGCAAATATTGGTAGATCTATCATCGTGGGATACTCGGCACGGTATATTTGCAGATGTGACTCTAGAGTTGGGAATAACCCCGGTCCACTGAATCCGCCTCGTTTGGCAGGATTGCCAAGTTGAGGGGCACTCACAGGCTGAGTGTTGATAGCTGTGACCCCGGTAATTGAACTTCTTACCCGGTCGATGAGTGCCAAATTTTGCTCAGGAGAGTATTCTGGTGAAAGTTTGAGATAGATCTGGCGATCTGTGATTGAGGTAATATCCTCAACCAGCTTTCTGCTGCTGTCTAGATCCATGACTCCATCTCCAACGTTGGGACAGCTGATATTGAGCTCGAAAATCGGAGTCTTGAACTCGAGTTTCTCTATTAAGTACTCCCAGTCCTGCAAAGTATCTCCTTTAATAGATACGATAACAGGATCTGCAGGAGGGGCAAAATTCTGGGCCCACCAATCTGCCCCGAGGTTTGGTAATCCAAGGGAGTTCACTATGCCCTGGTCTCTACGAACTATACGGGGGTAGGGATTTCCCGCTTTTGGATACCGGGTGATCGTCTTGATGGTGAGTATCCCGCCACCAAGCTGACTCACTGTTTTCAGCTTACGGGGAGAGTCGATCCATCCTGCAGGCATGCCGACAGGGTTTGCAAATCTCATACCATCTACAGAAACTGGTATCTCGGGAGAGGAGCCGGTGAACCACGATGCCACGCGATAGTAGGGTCCACCGAGTTTCTCCACCATGCGATCTGGCATCCGTGATATCAGGTTGCGGTAGAGAAAGGAGTGCACAGGTGTCAATCAGTGTGTTCCTAGAAAAACCTCATTCTCAATACCCGTTCGGAAAAATGGATTAGGGTCGAAATGAGTCAGATTGGACCAATACCTGAAAATCAGGATCTGTCTGTACCTTCTGCCTGTAGGAGGGATCCAGCTGGAATGCCTGCTGCAGCTCTGTCATGGAAGCCTCAAGATTCCCCATCAGAGCATAGATACTCGCAAGATTGTATACTGCCGGAGCATAACCTCCATCAACCTGGACTGCCTTTTGCAGAACCTCAAGGCCCCGGTCAAATTGCTCCAATTTTGCCAGAACGGCTCCAAGGTTGGAGAGATAGACTGGATTGTCAGGCTCGAGTTCCAGGAGAGTTTCGTAGCTAGTCAAAGCCTCTTGGTACTCATCAAGATATCCATGGGTGATGGCAAGCAATTGCCTGGCTCGGATATTTGCAGGATCAAGACGTACCACGTGGACAAGTGATATCTTGGTTTCTTCCAACCTGCCCAGTTTCTGTGATGCCAGTGCCAAATTGAACCAGGCATTCACAAAAGAGGGATCTCTTTCCACAGCCAGCTTGAGTTTCTCACTAGCCTTCTCAAAATCCTGTCTCTGGATAAATCCATATCCCTCATTATAGTATGCAATTGCTGCATCCCTATCAGGGTCAATCTTTCCAGACACAAATTCAGTTCAGAACAATTGTTTATGAAGTCCTCGGAGTGGACCTATGATATGAGTGACTGGATAATCTCAATCCGCATTTTCTTGAGAGAGTCGTTGGTAGTGTTCAACTCAGAGGTGATTTGAGATCGCTCTACATCCAATTTGTGAAGGTGTTGCGATGTCTCACCGATGACATGCCGAATATCTGAGATAGCATCACTGACACGGTACCTGGCCTCCTTGATCCTGTTTCTCATCTGGAAATCTGAGAAGATATTGTCAAACCAGATGTCGAAAAACTCACCGCCAGTCTCGAGGTGAACCTCACGGAGTCGGGGTAGGTTAGGGTTGAGATTGTAGGCATGCTGAAGATTGTACTGCCCTCGCCTGATCTCGTCCTTAGCCCTGTCATAATTACTGTGCTTTGCGGAATCTACAAAGAACCCACCACCCAGAAAACTGTCATAATCCGCATAGTTCTGGGCAGAATTGAGGGAATCAAGAGCCCGGCTGAAGTTCTGCAATGCCGATTGCAGGTACTGATGGGCATTGGTGATCTGACCATGCTCCTCTCGGATTGGCCCAAGTTTTGCCCGTAGCTGGTTGACCTTTTCCTCCAGGGCATCCTCCTCGGGGTGCTTCATCTGCTCACCAATAGTAAATATCAGCTTGTTCAGTTCTGCATTCAGAGTCTGACGGTGATTGTCCAGCTCAATAATAATATCCAGCTGTTTCTTGGCTTCCTCCTCCTGTTTGACAAGATCCATCAATGTCTGCTCTGCCATCTCCAGCTTCTCCTTGGCAGCTAAATACTCGGCTTCCTCTTTTTCCAACCGTGCCTCTCGATCACCCTTCAGCCGTGATACCAGAGAGGACATTGTCAGGTTCTGTAAGCG
Organism: Candidatus Kariarchaeota archaeon; assembly: GCA_016839545.1. Taxonomy (GTDB): domain Archaea; phylum Asgardarchaeota; class Heimdallarchaeia; order Heimdallarchaeales; family Kariarchaeaceae; genus Kariarchaeum. Next base: position 7,487 of record JAEOUB010000519.1, read on the forward strand.
CTCCACATCAGCGAATTCTCGGAGCATGTAAGCCTCCAAATTATTGACCCGCTGGTTCTGAGCCTCCACCTCCTTCTGTGTCGATATGTGATGTAGTCTCTGGTTTGCCAGCTCCTCATCAACATATGACAGGTCCTCGATCTGCACCAGCAAGTTCTGGTAGGTGGTCAACAGCGAGGCATCCACCAAGGTAGATGTGGGAGAGGTTGAGGGTTTTAGAGGCTTGATTGGTTCAGCTGGCTTCACCGCCTGAATGACCAAGTTTGAGCCACACTCGTGACAGAAACGGCTTCCTTCCTCAGATACATAGGAACAGACCTGACATTTCATGAGCTGATAGGTGATTGCAAATATTTCAATCTACTGCCATTGACAGGATATAATTAGCTACTTGAGTCTCAATCCTTGGGTGTGGGGTAATCAGATGTCATCGCGTAGGGGATATTGAGCTCCTCTGCAAGGTTGAGCAGGTGAGTACGCTGGGCCGACTTCGTCCCACTTTTGTCAATGAGCAGCAGTTTGTCATCTGCCTTGATCGAGTTCCATGCTTGATGGAGAAGATCGAGAGTGAGGTGTTCTAAACCGAATTTGGGGATAATATGACCCAGCAGAAAGAAATCAGCGTCGACCCGTCGAATGAATGCAGGAGCGTAGTGGCCCCCTCCTGCACCCAGTATTGCTGTGGATGCTGCAAGCTCATGGGGTTGGGAGATGAATTGCAGAATTGCGCGACCTGCAATGGCACAGGCATCCCTGTCATTCCATTCTGTCTCGGTTCCTCCGACCTCGACAAACATGATGGGAAGATCAATCGAGGTGGGTCCATGGTGAGTTGCCTCTACACCCACCCAGTACTCAGACCCCGGGACTTTGGCATACTCTGCCTGCAGGCACTTGAGCATCCTCGTCATCTCGTAGGGATTGACAGGTGCAATCTGCAGATTATTACCTGACTCGTGTCGTGCTGTTCCCCAGTTACCAAGAGGATGGACGAGGATTGCCTTCTGTTCAGCTGATGAGAGATGCTTTGATGCAACAATGATATGATCTGCAATGAAACTGTCTGTAAGAAATTCAGCTTTGTAATGGGGCTGATCCATGGTTACCAGAATACTATCTCCGGATCGGTACCACCTGTATGTCCCCTCAGGCCAGTGGTCTGGTACAGGAATCTCTGTGGGGACAAAATGTGATAGCAGTGGTTCTATAATGTTCATTCCTGCGGAATCTGTGGTCGATGCAACAATGATGTATTTTGCTCGGATCAATTGCAGACAACTCGTTAGAGGTCTTCGCCAAGAAAATCGTTACGCCGTTTGATCCAGGCTGACAGATCATCGGGTGTGTTGGGATAGTTATCATAGATCTCACCGATCGTACCAATATCACTGGCAAGCTTGTACAGCTTCCACAGGATACCAAAATTGGGGAATGATCGTACCACTTTGGTAAGGATATCGACAACACCCATCTTGGGGTTTCTACCATTGAATACGGCCTTGATCTCATCCTCTGTGAGCAGTTTCTTCTTCAGGACAATATCCATCCCTGAAGCCTCGATATCTCTCAGATATTGCAGGGTAACATAGGAGATAGAATTACGACGACCATAGTGGGCCATCACATCTGTATTATACTTCCACAGGCTTTCACGTGAGTAGTCACCGCGATCCAGGGCATCTGCCATTACCTTAGCGGCATACATTCCAGCCACCAGGGCAATCCCGTGACCTTCTGCTGTGGTGGGATCGACCAGACAGCCGGCATCACCAATTAGCATACCTCCATTGAATACCAGGGAGTCAAATGGTGGTCGAATGGGGATTTGACCTCCTCCTCTAATCTTGATATCGTAGTCCTCACCTTCACGGTAGATCTCATCAAGAGCATCCCGGTAGATCTCCTTCATACTGCGTTCAAACCCATAGTTCTCAGATTTCAACCAGCCAGTACCAATATTGAGTTTCTTGTCTCCCTTGGAGAAGAACCAGATGTAACCAGGTGGTGGGATAGAGGGAGCATAGCTCAGCACGATTTCTGCGGGATAGGGATGGTCCTCAGTCATATCGACAATCTCCCTGTAGGTGGCTGCCAGGTGATGATCAGGGATCCTGGGATGAACACCCTCGGAGAATCCTTCTGGCAATTTCTGTCTGACTGCACCAAAAGTACCAGAACAATCTGCCACCAGCGGGGCCCTCAGTTCAACTTTCTCTTTCTTGTTGGCATCTGTATAGCCAACACCAACAACATATCCATCCTCAATCAGTACCTCACGAACTGAGGCACGATCAATAACGACAACTCCAATCTCCTCACAGTTTTTCAGAAGCCTCTGCCCGTAGATATGACGATCCACTGTGTACCCAGGTGCTGCCAGGGTAACGGTGGTCGATGGTGTCCTGACACTGAGCTTGGTCAGTGTATCTGATACCTCATCTCCATCAGGCATAGGAAGACCAAATTCTTCGAATAGCATCTCAGGACTGCTTTTATCAAGTGCATCGCCGCATGCCTTGTTTCCAATTTGATCGTGGCTCTTTTTGTCTAGAATTATTAC
>JAEOUB010000520.1 GCA_016839545.1 Candidatus Kariarchaeota archaeon
ATCGCCCGTGTGGGGTGAATGAGCACCAGATCATCATCAAGGATCAACTTGATTCTGAACACGATAACCGTCCAGCCGAATGCAAGGGCCACCAGGATGAACCCCAGGATAGGTCCCCACCGGGGTACCAGAAGGAGTAGAGTGCTGAGTGAGATTGACATCATGCTGAACAAGATGGCAATCAGTTTAATGAACTTGTGGCTCCCAATCCTGATAGTCACTTTGTCTCTCATCTCATGCTACTACAAAAGTACCATCATTATATGAGAACTTGATCTGAGAAGTCTTGAGTGACCAGTTCTGGGTATCCACATTTGTCTTGTTAAATGAGGAATTGGAGAGTATGGAGCAGTGTTTCTTACTGGCAAGCTCTGCCATGGATTCAAGAAGATCTTCAGTCTCTATGATCCAATTGAGATTGCAGAGACGGTTGTACTCCACTTGATCATCAATTTTCTTACCTATCTTGGAACTAACGAATATGGTGGGAGAAAAGCCTAGCTTGACTAGGGCCATTCTTGCTTTCTTGAGAAGTAGTATCTGTGGATCTCCCTCAACTGTGGCGACACTGTCACCATCGATGACAAGTGGTTTCTTTCTCGTCTTCTGAATTCTCTTGGTCTGTGTTTTTCTCGGTCCTCCAATATCAGGAGCGTCATCTGGATGTTTCTCTGACAAGTGTTCCTGTAGACCTGATCCTGTATCCTTGTGCACTCCGCAAAATGGACATTTTGGCATAAGTTTACCCCATACTGCTACAGATTTCAAAAAAACCCATAGCTAACACTATGCCGAAGGGGTGGGTGTTAATTAAGAATTTCTCTTTTTTGGATATTCAAAAATTGATTTTTGAGGTTAAATCCGAGATTTGTCTATTCATCTGCTTCTTCAAGATCGAAGAAATGGAAGAGAAGGGCAAATAACAGTGAAGTTCCAATCGCAATGACCAGTAAAACTTGTAGGACATCAGGTGCAATCATTTCTAATCTTGCTGATTCCTAGGGTACTTTAAAGGTTATCAAGATAACAATGAAAAAGGATGTCAGTACCTTGCTGTAAATACTAGCCATCAGTGGCAACAATTTCAGGTTGCTCACTCATGACATCACGTATGATGATTACGAAATTTGCAAGCAGAACTATTCCTATAAATCCAATTCCCACCCCGATTCCGACGAATACCATCAGAATGACACTGATGAGTATCAATCCTAGGGCCAAGGTCAGGATTCTCACGCATATCACTCTTTCACGTCCCCTCTTAAACAATGGCTTGATGGTGTGGAACCTGCAATCATGAAACAGGATTGCCTTATGATGCATAATGTGAATCTGATCAACGTATCAAACTTTAGCTTTATATGTCCGGGTCGACTGCTGAGATATGTAACTTGCTCAGGTTTTTCAGAGTGAGTTAGATCCGGTCCGCTGGGTCAAAACACCTTCAGCCTCTGTAGCTCAGGCGTAGAGCGCGACATTGGTAATGTCGAGGTCGCGGGTTCAATTCCCGCCAGGGGCTCTTTTTATTTATTTTCTCTTCAATTACAAACGAGTACTGTATTTGGCATACCTTCAATAATTACCTGAAATTCCGAAGGTATGAACGATCTTGTGGAATTGACACAGAAACTGGTGCAGGCTCCATCAATCGAGGGCCAGTCAATCAATGCTGCCAGAGTCCTGTATGACTATCTAGATGAGAATGGATTGAACCCCACATTGAATGAGTACAAGGATGGTGAGGCCAATGTCTACTGTGATCTTGGCCCTAAGAATACCAAGACCATGCTGATTTCAGGTCATCTTGATACAGTTCCAATTGGTAACCGGGATGACTGGACACATGATCCCTTCTCTGGCAAGATACTTGATGGACTGCTCTGGGGTCGTGGTAGCGTTGATATGAAAGGTGGAACTGCTACTCTGGCCGCCGTGATGACAGATCTCCTCAAACAGGAAGATGATCTGCAGCAGCGGGTATTTCTAGCTGCCACTGCGGAGGAAGAAACTGGACTTCAGGGAGCCCATGTCTATGTACAGGACGGTCATCTCAAGGATCTCTCTCATGTCATCATTGCGGAACCCACCGATCTTGCACCCAAGATCCGTGAGAAAGGTATCATGTGGTTCAGGATCCATGCCAAGGGCAAGCAGAGTCACGCATCTAGACCTGACCTGGGTCACAACGCCATTGCGGGTCTGGCAGCCATTCTGCCCAAGCTGACAGCTTCACTTCCCGAGCTGGAGACACCTGATCTTGGGCGAACCAGTCTTAATTTCGGAGTGATCTCCGGTGGTACTGCTGCCAATGTGGTTCCCCAGGAGGCAGAACTGATCTGTGATAGCCGGTCTACTCCTGGTGTGGATAATGCCGACGTGCTGGAGGGTATTGCACGTGTGGTTGAAGAGGAGTCTGGAGATGTCAAGTTCTCTATGGAGGTACTGGAAAATGTGCCCTCAATCCTGTCCCCCAATGATGATTTTGCCAACCTGCTCAATGAGAACACGGCAGCAATCACAGGCAAGACTGCAACTCTTGAAGGAGTGCACTATGCTACTGACGGTGCTATTTTCATGGAGGCTGTCAACCATGCTGTCCCCGTTGTCATCTATGGCCCCGGATCAACAGAATTACTGCACCAGACGAATGAGAGACTGGAAGTAAACCAACTTGATATTGCACGAAAAGTGTATCTGAAATCGATTTTGCAGACAATCGGATCGTAATGTGGAATTTAACCAGAGATGAATACTTCAGTGAGGCGGTCGTTTGCA
>JAEOUB010000058.1 GCA_016839545.1 Candidatus Kariarchaeota archaeon
CATGGCAAATCGCCTCGCTTCTACAACCTCTGCATATCTGCAGAAACATGCCAACAATCCTGTTGACTGGTGGTCATGGACAGACGAGGCATTTGCAGAGGCCAAGAAAAGAGACCTCCCATTATTCATCTCTATAGGATATTTTAGCTGTCACTGGTGTTCAGTAATGGAACCGGAGAGCTTTGAAGATAAGGCAACTGCAGAGTTTCTCAATTCCAATTTCATCTGTATCAAAGTTGATCGTGACGAGATGCCTGATATCGACCGAATTTACCAGAGGTACTACAATACACTTACGGGTGAGGCAGGTGGATGGCCATTATCGATTTATGCATTTCCTGATGGTATTCCCTTCTATATTGCGACCTATCTGCCAAGGAAGTTCTCCCTCAGGAGTAGAACCTTCATGTCGTTGAACAGGGAGATTGCTGAAAGTTGGCAAAATGAGAGAGATCCCCTGTTTGATATTTCCTCAGGACTCTCCCGCAATCTTGATTCTTCAAATAAGGTTGTGTTATCAGGATCAAAATCACTCTCAGACAACATTTTCGTCGCTGAGCTCAGTGCACTCCAAGAGAGGATGGATTGGAAATATGGTGGATTTTCTGGAGAACCAAAATTTCCTCGATTTTCAACACTTGAATTCCTTTTGAAAGAGGGTATGAGGAGAGACTCTGACACTCTGAAGCAATTTGTTAAGTCCACTATCATCAAGATGTCAAACGGTGGTATTTATGACCGGCTCAATGGTGGAATTGCCCGGTATAGTGTCGATGAACGTTGGGATATTCCTCATTTTGAGAAAATGCTTTATGATCAGGCTGGCTGGTTGAGACTCTTAGCGAATCTCTATGCAGTCGATCTCGAGGAGACTTTCCTCTCTCTTATCGAGTTCCAGCTCTTTTTCCTCAGGGAGTGGATGACTTCAGAGGATGGTCTGTTTTACAGCTCAGTAGACGCTGAGACTGGTGGAGAAGAGGGAGCTTTCTATATCTTCACTTATGAGGAAATCCGCTCGGTTCTTGATCCAGAATACAATGGGAAGAGGGTCCAAATTGGCCCTCTCAGTGTACTATTTGACAACAGATTTCAGAAGAATTCTCTCGATTTCGAGATATTCTCGCAGAGGTATGGTATCAAACGAAGGGGAAATATTCGAGATCCTAATATCACGATCAAAGCAGGGAATGTTCTCAAAGCAACAAAAACTGTGGATCAAGTTCTGAAACAACTAGATATCGAGATTAAGGGGTATTATGAATCCATTAACCGGTCAACCCAGTTGCTTAGAGAGTACCAGGCTAAACGTGAGAAACCGGCTATAGATACAAAGGTCATCACAGCTTGGAATGCACTAGTTATCACCTCCCTACTCACGGCTTATGAGAAAACTCGGTTACCTGCTGCCTCAGAGATGGCCACAAGGGCACTTGATCGACTTCTCCAATCTGTCTACGTCGACAGTGCAATTTACAGAACCCCAGAGCGTGTTATCCAGGGGATCCTTGATGACTATGTCTTTCTGGTTGAAGCTCTGATTCTTGCATTCGAAGTAACTGATCGTTATGAGTACATTGAGAGGGCTTTGGAGATTAATGAGCTCATAGATGCAAAGTTCTATGACAACCAACAGGGCGCTTACTTTCTGAATTCAGAGACTGAGATTGGACGTATTCTCTTGCCAATGGATGACTCATTTCAATCAGCAATGAGTACTCAGATAGCCAACCTCTACAAACTTGGAAAATATGCTGACCAGATGGATCTTGTAGATAGAGGAACACAGATCGTTCAAACACTGCTTGATGCGGCTTCATCGTACAAGACTTCCATGAGTTCATTCTTCTCAGCTGCTGCGTACTATCTACATTATCCGGATGAGTTTGTGCTCTTCAATGGGGATGAGTCACTGGAAGCTCATACACTATCACTGCTCAGACCTGAGCGGATGATCTACCGGTGGCCTGCTCAAGATAATCGACCACTATGGGATGTGGTCAGCGATAGAGGTAGTGTAAACGAGTCCACTCTTTATGTCTGTCAAGGGGCAACATGTTCAATGCCAATTCAAAGTACAGAAGAGATTTTTCCCCTATTCCCCGAAAGGAGACTTGAAAAGTTCGCACTGTGGAGACGAGTTTGAGATGGAGAACGGATTGACACTCTCAGAGAAATACCCCATATTACACTTCTCAATTATTCATGCTTTCAACAAACGCTACAATCTTGGCTTACTGCTTGCAATGTTCATCCCCGTATTGTTATTCTCCCTACTTCTATTCTTTACCGACAGTGATTATTCAGGGGGATATTTCCATCTCTGGTACTACAGAATCTATTTTCGTGTCATTCTTTTTTTCCTTGTCTCACTTGCAGCATTACTAGTAGGGACAGGAATGTTCCGTGATCTGCTTAATGATGAAACTATAGTCTATCTATTCACCAAGCCAATATCGAGGTACAGAATCTATGGCGAGGTGTTGACTGCTTATGCAGTAATATCAATAGCTGTCGTCACTCCTGGTCTGATAGTCTATCATATCACAGGGGATATTCTCGCAAGAATCTATGACACCCAGTTCACTCTCTCAATATCAGATTCGATATACAATCTCCTTCTTGAGGTTCTCGGGGCGTACATCATACTTCTTGGGCTTGGTGCAATATTTGTAATGACTGGACTGGGGCTCAAAAGACCACTCCTAATCAATCTACTCATTGCCTTTGGGATTATTATCGAGGCATTCCTTCTTGATCTTATTTCCAACAATTTTGAGCCAGTGTATATTGCGTCAAACATAGTGGCTAAAGGCCTAGTTGGCTTCTCTGGCCTTCCTGAGATTGATGCGGGGATCTACCGGTTCTCTCTTGGGATCGGATACGAGCCTCTGGATACATTCTTCAACTTTTTGGCTATCTTTGCCCTGACAATCCTTCTTGGACTTCGAGTGACAAAGAGAAAACAGATAGTATAGCTAAATCTCCATTGTCTATCAATCAGCCTATAAACTGACTTTTCTTGAAAACAATGTGGTTGAGATTGTGTTTGTTATCTC
>JAEOUB010000521.1 GCA_016839545.1 Candidatus Kariarchaeota archaeon
GAAGTCTTTATTCTTTCGAATATTCTGAATCCGATTGACCAACTCTCTGGCTGTTCCTTCGGCGACAAGGTCATCTGTAAGCGTCACATCTAGCGCCACAGTTAATTCTCGATCAATAGCCACTAACCATCCTGGAATGTCATCAAAGCTAATGTCAAAATCCTCCAGGCTCAAATCATAGCTTGCACCATCTAAATTAAGCAGATAGGATCCTGAGGATTCTAATAGGGCAATGTCATCTTCACCCATTTGAGCAATTATTCCTGCAGCCGCTTTCATGTGTTTGCCCAGCTTACGACCCAGGGTCTTGAAGTTGGGTTTGATCCGTTTCTTGATGATCCCTTCGGTATCCTTGATATATTCAATATTCTTCACATTGACCTCTGTCAGGATAAGATCCTTGACTTGTTCAACCTGAGTTTGGAAAGATTCATCTACGATCGGTAGGAGTATCTTTTGAAGTGGTTGACGCACCCGTATAGATTGTCCCTTCCTCAGCGACAACACAAGTGAAGAAATCCGCTGTGCATAATCCATACGTTGTTCAAGGTCCTTGTCAATAAAGGATTCTTCAATATCTGGATACAATGCAAGATGCACAGATTCATTTGGGTTTTTCTCGGTTATGTCATTTAGGTTTTTATATAGCCAATCAGAAAAGAATGGTGCTACTGGTGACATCAACTGCGCCACCGTGGTCAGACATTCATAGAGTGTCTGATAAGCGGCTATCTTGTCCTGACCATATTCTCCTTTCCAGAATCGACGTCTACATAGTCTCACATACCAGTTGCTTAGATGTCGATCAACAAACTCCATGATCTTTCTTGTTCCCTGGGTTGGTTCATAGTCGGCGTAGTCCGCTTTGACCTCTTTCTTCAAAGAATTGAGAAGTGAAATGATCCATCGATCAATCTCTTGTCTGTCATTCAATGGAATAGACTCCTCCGTAAACTTGAATGCATCAATATTGGCATACAGCGCGAAAAATCCATAGGTGTTGTACAGCGTTCCGAAGAATTTCCGTCGTACTTCATCTACTCCGGCGAGATCAAATTTCAGATTATCCCATGGTTGCGCATTGGAAATCATATACCATCGAATTGCATCTGTTCCATATTTAGTTATTGCTTCAAATGGATCTACTGCATTCCCCAATCTCTTTGACATTTTCACACCATTCTTATCTAGAACAAGACCGGTAGAAACTACATTTTTGAAGGCCACACTATCTTTGACCATCGCAGATATCGCATGCAAGGTGAAGAACCAACCCCTCGTCTGATCAACACCCTCTGAAATAAAATCTGCGGGATAGAAGGCTTCGTCTCCATCGATCATCTCTCGGTTCTCAAACGGATAGTGTAGCTGGGCAAATGGCATGGATCCCGAATCAAACCATACATCGATCAAATCAATCTCTCTCTTCATCGGTCTACCATCCGAGCTCACCAGGATCACCTCATCTATATGTGGTCTGTGAAGGTCTTCCGGTGTTTTCTGAAATAGCCCTAATTGGGCATTTGCTTTGTTAATCTCCTCAGATAATTCCGCAATTGATCCGATACATGTGGCTTCTTTCCCATCTTCTGTTCGCCAGATCGGAAGTGGGATCCCCCAAAACCTTGATCTTGACAGATTCCAATCTTGCAGATTCTCCAACCATTTGCCAAAACGACCTTCTCCGGTATGTTTTGGTTTCCAATTGATCGTATTGTTGAGTTCGATCATCTTGTCTTTGACTGCTGTACTTTTGATAAACCAGCTATCTAGTGGATAGTATAGGATCGGCTTGTCTGTCCTCCAGCAGTGCGGATAGTTATGACTGTACTTCTGAACATTGAAAGCCTTATTTTCTTCTTTAAGCTTGATGGATATCTCGATGTCCACATTTCGATAATCGGGCTCATCCTTATAGTCTTTGACATATCTCCCTGCGAAATCGGTAACTTCATCAACAAATTTTCCCTGGCTGTCCACAAGAGTCAGTGTACCCATCCCATATTGTTTTCCGATTCGCATATCATCTGCACCAAAGGAAGGTGCAATGTGCACGATTCCTGTGCCATCTGCAGTTGAAACAAAATCTCCAATCAATACTTTGAATGCATCGCCGTCTGTAGGTTGTACATAAGGAAGTAGCTGCTCATAATTGAGCATTTCAAATTGATTGCCTTTAAACCTGGCGGTTATTTCATATGGAATCAGTTTGTCCTCCGGGCTATAACTATCAAAATCAAGTTCTCCTTGCTCTGGTTTGAACCATTTATTTAGTAATTCTTCTGCAAGGATTAGATTAACTCTTTGCTTTGTATATGGATTGTAAGTTTTGACACGGACATAATCAATCTTAGCTCCCACGGCCAATGCTACATTCGATGGTAATGTCCATGGTGTTGTGGTCCATGCAATAAAGTAGACATCTCCTTCATCTACACCATCATACAGAAACTCAGATTTTTCATCCCTGGCCACTTTGAATTGAGCCACAGCTGAGGTGTCCTTTACATCCTGGTACGCACCCGGCATATTAAGTTCGTGAGAACTCAAGCCTGTTCCGGCAGCAGGTGAATACGGCTGAATTGTATAACCCTTGTACAAGAGATTCTTGTCATAAATCTGTTTAAGTAGCCACCAAACGGATTCTATGTATTCATTTTCGAAAGTGATATATGGATCATCAAGATCTACCCAGTAACCCATCTTTCTGGTCAAGTCATCCCATTGATCTTTGTATCGCATGACGGTCTCTCGGCATTTACAATTATATTCTGCGACCGAAATTGTCTTCCCAATATCCTCCTTGGTAATTCCCAATTCTTTCTCAACAGATAATTCAATAGGCAGACCGTGGGTATCCCATCCCCCTTTTCTTTCAACACGCTCGCCTAACATGGTATGAAATCGACAAAAGATATCC
>JAEOUB010000522.1 GCA_016839545.1 Candidatus Kariarchaeota archaeon
CACTTGCTCCTCATCAGTGCTGGCCTGATCCATTGCCATTTTACCAAGCTCAAGTGCCTGTTCAAAATGCCCTGTTAACTCAGCAATTTTCGAGCTGTAGATGTTCGAAAGACTTGGACTCAGGGTCTGACACAATTGCTGAGCCTCATCGTATTTTCCGATAGCAATCGCTTTGGAAACCCTGTCCTCGCTCATACCTCCCCTACTCGGATCTGATAAAGAATCCTTGGGTTTGTCTACAGAAGAATGTATCAGAATACAGTGGCAATTACCCATATCACATAGTACAGTACAATGCGAGCTAAACTTGGAAGCCTCTCCGTCTGTATACTCTGGTACAGATTCCAGAAGATTGACAGTAATCCCATAGTAAGGACCACCACTGGTAGAATGGTCGGTTGGAGAAGCATTGCGAAAATGAATGAGATGAGTAGCAAAATACCCACAAGGACTAAACTCCCAGTTTTACCAGTTCTAACAACGATTGTGTTCTTTGATACAAGGGTATCCACCTCAAGATCACCCAGTTCATTTATTATTAGCAGACTGGTGACGATCAGAAGCGGGGATAGGCAGAAGTAGAGGATATCATTCCATTCCAGCAACTGTCCTGACAATACATAGTATGTCCCCAGAATAATGAAAGGTCCAAAATTAAGTGCCAAGATCACCTCTCCCACCCCTCTGTATGCCAGTTTGAGAGGACTGCCAGTATAGAAATACGTTGTCAGAGCTCCCACCACTCCAAGTAGCAGAACAATATTTCCGGGGGTGATCGTATTGAGATAGATCCCTATAATCAGACCCACAATGAACATCATCCCACCGGTTGATATTGCAATCTGGGGATGGAGTAACCGATCCCTGAGGAACCGTCGTGAGATGGTCTTCTGGTCCTGAATGATATCTAGCTCATCAAGTTCTGAACGGAAGTCCAGGTAATCATTGAGTAGATTACCCCCTGACTGGACTAGGAATGTACCCAGGACAATCAATAGAAAGTATGAGAAATTGATCTGACCTTCTGTGAGAGCTGTGCCCACAATAATTGATAGGAATGTGATAAGATACTGAGGTGCACGAAGAGCAAGAAACCAGTACTTCACAAACTTCATCGATTTCCTGATGCCCTCTGTAACTGGATGTACTGTGCCGAACTGATGGGTTTCTAGAGGTGACTGTCTTCCGTATGAGAATTTCATGGGTATCAAGAGAATATTTTCCCCGAACTGAAGACTCATCTCAAAATAATATTGCAGGTCTTGGAATTCCACCCTCAACATGATTGAGGTGAGGAATTGGAGTTGTGATCCCATGTAACTCCGTTCAGGTAGTTTGAGGATTTTCCCCTGCTCAAATGAATCAAGATCAACTCGATGTTCCTGGATTAAACCTCCTATAGCGATTTGAATATAGCCGTGATCTGACGCTCGCAATACAGTTTTTGCCAACTTTTCGTTATAGATTTTCAAGTACGATTGTGCTGAGGGTACCTGTCTTTGAACCAATGCAGATAACGGGACGTCTGTGGGTTGCTTTTCTACCTGTATTCCAGTACTAGTGACTCTACCATGTAGTTCTGGCTGTAACCACTCTTCGTAAGAATGGGTGTCTTTTAGGATGGTAACTCTGACCTTAGTTCCCTCGGAAATATTAACTGAGTTACCAATATGGTCATTCTCCATCTCTCCAATCATGGTGTGTAATCCCTGATCCTCCCAGGCTACCAGAACTTTCATGTTAGAGAATCTCCAGGTCATACGATAGGCTCTCATCTGCGGAATCAGCCTGTATTGATTGTGGTGTCATTGTAAGAGATACTCGTTTACCGAAGTAATCATATCGATCCAGCTCTGCCATAGTTTCTCTGTCAAAGTAGTGATCGATGATCCGATCTACCCCCTGTTCTTGTAGCTGGCGATCTCCGATCTCAATACGGACTCTCACATCAATTTTCCTGTCATCACTGAGAATCACAAACAGGGCATTTCCAGCTTTTTTCAGGTCATTGATCGTATCTGCCATGAGAACAGAAAGAGTTGAGATCAATCTTCCTCTTTTAGATTGATAGGGTAGAGGAATAGTTCTTACACCATCTTTAGCCAGTACAACTAGATATCCTAGTTTTCCAGACTTGATGGTATCCTTAACCCATGGCTTCACAGATCGTCCAGTCCTTCAATATGATATTATCTCTTGTGTGTATCCGGTTTGCGAATGCCAAGCATTATCACAATACTTCCCATCAGTCCTGTCTTGTACCAGCTTTTGAAACCAGCTCCATCAAAGAGTTTACTCAATTGCTTTGGAGAGTGGAACCTTGCATATGTCTCCTCGAGTAATCTAAATGGTGCACTGCCTCGGGTGACAATAAACGCAGCCAATCTTCCGAGCATAGACATCATCTGCCCAACATAGACATCGATCAAGGGTGCCAGAGGTGTGGCTTTTCTTCCCATTTCCAGCATTGAGTATCGACCAAGTGGTCGAATAATACGATGATGCTCCTTCAGAGTCTTTGAATAATCGGTGAAATGTCTTCCGACAAATCCTGAAAACCCTCCATCGAATGCCCGTTCCCTGAAAGGAAGGCGGGATGCATCTCCAAGGACGAGATCCATACTGCCCTCTACATGGGCATTTCTGTCCTTGCAGAAACCGAGCATTCCCTGTGTAATATCCATCGCTACAATGTAGACGTCAGGTTTCTGGAGAAATAACTCGTTTGCGAGGTGACCGGTCCCCGTTCCAATGTCAATCCAGGTATTCAAGTCTCCATGGTCTTCTCTTGCAGCGATAAGGTGTTTGATTGCGAGATAGCGGAATTGCTTGTCTGTTCCCAGGGACATGAAGAGATTGATCCGATCATAGGATGTGGAAAGAATATTGAAATCCTCTTTTACCATCTCATTGTATGATTGCTTCTTCTCAACTCTGTTCTTGTCGGCAATGACCTCGATTCCTGACCCGAGAGACATATATTCACAGATAACTCACACCATTTAAGATGTCATGTAGGAGCGATTGACAAATTCCAACTTCACTGTACTATCCTCATAGGCTCTCATATCTCAATATTTTGATCTATCGATATTCATCGAAAGGCATCAAAAAGAGGACTGTCTTTCACCTCAGACAATAACGATGAATATTGATGAAGTGCCATCAAATGGCTAGTCACTATCTGAATATACAATAGAAGTCATACGGGTGATAGCTGAAATCCTCGCAGCTATTCCTTATTTCTTACATCTCTCACAAGCTTTATGACATTTCAACCCTGTCACACCATAGGTTGGCAAGTCTTAATCCAGTTGATCAAAGCTCAATTTTTGCTCAGGATGTCCAGTTTGACGAAGGTCAGATCCTGTTGCTGAGGCATGCCAAACCCCTGATTGATCCCGAGATATCACCTGTTAACTGGGAATTGAGCCCTGAGGGGAGAAGTCAGGCAAAACATCTCCTTGAGGATAGCCGAATTATGGAACTTGATTACATCTTCTGCTCTCCTGAAAAACGTGCTATACAGACTGCCCAACCGTTATCAGATGACTTTGGTGTCAAGATCGTTGAGGTAGAGGGATTACGAGAAGCACATCTTGACAAGTTCTATACCGAAACTGAGTTCAGATCTTTCAAAGAGATCAAATTCGAAGATCCTAACCTTGAGATTGGAGAACCGCACAGTGAAGCTCAATTACGAATTATCGATACAATTGAGGGGCTTCGTTCATATGTACGCGGTAAGAGTGTGATTGTAGTCTCGCATGGGACCGTGATTTCATTGTATATGGCATATCTGAACAAGTGGACTGTTACGCAAACCAAGCACTTCTGGCGTACACTTGACTACTGTCACATTGAAGATATTAGTCGGTAATACTTTCACCTCTCAACAGTATCCTTAATTGATACGACCTCCTGCAAATGATGGGGGTTACCGAGGCAGTATGGAATCAGGATTATCCACTTGGGAAGACTTCTTTCCCTATACACCTAGACCCCTCCAGCGCAATATGCTGAATTTTATCTCGAAGATCCTCAAGCCACGAGTACATCAGGTAATTGAGGCAGCCAACGGAACCGGGAAAACAATTACTGCACTTGCATCATTGTTACCATATGCCAAGAGGTATGACAAGAAGATCATTTACCTGGCTCGAACTCACTCCCAGATGGATCGAGTTGTCGAGGAATTGCAGGAAATCTCCAAGCAGACCAAGGTTAATGGTATTGCACTGCGTGGCAAGGGCAATATGTGTCTCAATAATCTGGTCAACAAGTATGCTACAAACAATCGGGCGGTCAACGAGATGTGCAGTCAGCTGAAGAAGGCAAAACGGTGTGAGTACTGGGTGAACATGGAGAATACAACCCGGGTCAATCTGGTGATGAGAGAACTGATCAGCAGACCTGTTACAGCTGAGATTGTACTGGATATGGCTCGTGATCAGGCTCTCTGCCCTGCTGAAATTTCAAGGGATGCACTCCATCTCATGGATGTAATTGCCTGTTCCTACCTTTACCTCTTTGATCCTGACATCAGAATGTCGTTTCTGACCAGTATAGATGCAGAGCTCAGTGATCTCATTGTAGTCATAGATGAGTGTCATAATCTTCCCGAGGCAGTTATCAATATCACCTCAGATGAGGTATCC
>JAEOUB010000523.1 GCA_016839545.1 Candidatus Kariarchaeota archaeon
CCGGATCACCAAGTGTCAAAATTGCCGTCCTGGATGTGCTGCCACATATTCTTTCATACATTGCACTTGTTTTCGCAATCACTCTTGGAGCTGCGATACTTACTGAGGCAGGTATCAGTGTCGTTGGGCTAGGTCCTGAGAATACAGTAACACTGGGTATCCTCCTTGAACGTGCACTTGCATTTGAAAGTATTCGACTCGGATATTGGTGGATATTTGTTACACCGGGTATTCTCCTAACAGCCTTTATGTTCTCAATTTATTTGATACAGTCGAATATGGATGCCGTGTTCAACCCACGGCTTAGGGAGGAATGAATTATGAGTGAGGAAGAAATAATTTTGGAAGTTGAGGGCCTTACGAGCTCATACAGAGGCACATTTGGAGTTGTCACTGCTGTCGAGGACTTCACACTAAAGATTTACAAAGGTGATGTGGTAGCCATTGCAGGTGAGTCAGGTTCTGGCAAGTCAACATTTGCCGAGATAATAACAGGAACACCCAAACCCATGCTCCATCACGATGCAGGACGGGTCTCTGTCGAGGGATACGATATCTATACAGGTAAAGGTCCTGCTGGCCCTGGAAGCTATGCTCAGACACCAAGAGGGTTAGTCAGAATGACTGAAATTCTTGTGATATTCTACCTTCTCTACTTGGTAACATTCAACAGACCATTGTTTTTCATTTTCACAGGAATCGGTCTAATCGGATTTCTGGTACGCTATTGGTATGTTAAACGGGAAAATGAAAAGAATGAAGGGAAGGAGGATTTGAGTGTGAGAATTGATCCTGAGATCCTTAGAAATGAGGTGAAGACCAAAATCATGTCATATGTACCCCAGGCATCTCTTGACTCATTGAACCCGGTTCTGAAGTTGATTGATTTTATTGAGAATGTGGTTGAGGAAAGGACAGGTGGGACGTTTGATGGTGTGATCCCAGGTGTTACAGCCACCGCTGGAAATCTCTCCAGGAATGAGCGGAAACAGGGTCTGATAAAATTTGCAGGAGACCACTTTGAGCGTGTAGGTCTGGACAGAGAGGTCCTTTTCAAATATCCACATGAACTCTCCGGAGGCATGAAGCAAAGAGCCGTGATTGCAATCTCCACGATGTGGAATCCCAAACTGTTAATTGTGGATGAGCCAACTTCTGCATTGGACGTGTCCTCTCAAAAGAAAATCGTCAAGATGCTCTATGAGATGAAACAAGCTGGGATAATTGAGACAATATTATTCGTATCTCATGACGTATCCACTTTGAGTCAAATATGCAATAAGATGCTCATTATGTACTCAGGTCAGATACAGGAATATGGAGATATGGAAGACATCGTAAAAGAGCCACTCCATCCTTACTCCAAATTATTAATGGATTCTATAGTGTCATTCGATCCATCTGGAAAGAACAAAAAGAGGCTTGAAAGTATTGATGGTGCACCACCAAATCTCAAGGATCCACCTAAGGGCTGTCGATTTTACGACCGCTGCCCTGAAGCAATGGACCACTGTAAGACACAGGAACCACCAGTCTATAATCTTATTGAGAAAGATAGACTCGTCAAATGTTGGCTCTATGAGGAGGAGGCTAAACTATGACTGAAGCAATCAAAATTACGGGATTATCGAAGACATTCAAGTCTGGAATTATTGTTAGACAGGTAACACAGGCGGTGAAAAACGCATCTTTCTCCATTGAAAGAGGCAAGATCGTCTGTTTGGTAGGAGAGTCAGGATCGGGTAAATCGACAATTGCCAAAATCCTCCTTAAACTCGAAAAGAGAACAGAAGGAAGCATCCTTATCGATGGTATAGAACTGGATGACTATAACAATAAAGAATACTACCGAAAGGTACAGCCCATATTCCAGGACCCATATGCCTCAATAAACTACTTCTACAAAATAGACAGAGTTCTGAAGCAAGCACTCGATCTCCGCGGCGAAAGACTCACTGCAGAACAGGAACGGGATCTGATGCATGAAGCTCTAGATAAGGTAAAAATCGATGCAGAAGAGATACTTGGTAGATATCCACACCAGCTTTCTGGAGGTCAACTTCAGAGGTTCCTTATTGCCCGAATTCTCCTCATCAAACCTGAGATTGTGATTGCGGATGAAATTACCTCAATGATTGATGCGTCCTCTCGAGCAGGGATTTTGAATCTTCTGCTGGAACTTCGTGAGAGTGAAAACATGACCCTACTGTTCATCACTCATGATATCGCTCAGGCTCAGTATCTTTCAGATGATATAC
>JAEOUB010000524.1 GCA_016839545.1 Candidatus Kariarchaeota archaeon
ACATAAGCGGTTTATCCTTGACTCTTTCCTTCACTGACGTTCCATCTCGTAGTAGATTTCGGATTAGTAAGAAATCGATTGATCCAAGGATGACAAGAAGAATGACCCACATTAGATGAGGAGTGGTGATCAGAAGAAACATTGAAACTCCAATTCCAATGCTATAGCCTGCTATGAATATGAGTGAAACCACTTTTCGCACACCATACCAACGTGTATCAATTGCGTTGCGACGGTCTATCGAGGTTGTATGAGTAAGTACCAATAATATCCCGATTAAAGGGAAGAAGATTAGAACGTCAGTGGTGGCCACAGTATCCTAAATGTTCTGACACTAAAAAAGAGTGAAAATCTACTGTGTTCGAATTGCATGCTTTCTACATTTTCGATAATTCCTGCAATTTCATCCTATGTCAATCATCATACCTTAGCTAAAGATCGATCAATCGTTTGATCGGAAATCAAGTTAGAGCATTAGTGAATCCAATTTTCATAATTCAAACAATCAATTCAATAAATAGTCCTACAAATCTTTTTATCATCAATTGCTACCTCGTTTCTATGGATCGAAATCGAGTAACCAGTATCGTACTCGTCACATTGTTCTTCATGATGCCCCTGAGTCTTTTTCAATCAACATCAGGTCTGGGTCTGTCGGATAATGATTATTCATACCTGACTCAGCAGATAGAGGAAAAATATTCGTATGTGAAATCAATAGTAGTTACAACTAATGGTGACTTGACCTATGAGTATTACAGCTCAATTCATGATTCTGCTTCACTTTTTGACTGGTATTCGGTTGCTAAAAGTATTGCAAGCATTTTGGTGGGGATCGCCATCGATCAGGGCTATATCTCCTCAGTCAATGTGAAAATGATGGACTACTTCAATCAATCAGAGATTGAGAACTGGGATCCATTGAAGGCTGATATCACAATCAAACACCTCCTGCAGATGCAGAGTGGATTTGAGTGGGGTGGATTTGCCTCTGCACCTTTCAGCTCACTATTTGCCTCTTCTAACTGGACATATTACCTTCTCGAACGGGATATGAGAGAACCACCAGGTACCAGTTTCGATTATGACGACGGTGCTTCACACTTGTTAATGGCAATTGTATCCGAAGCCTCAGGTATGTCTACTCAAGATTTTGCAGATCAATATCTCTTCGATCCTTTGGAAATAGACTACACTTGGGACGAGAGCCCTGAAGGTGTGTTTGCAGGATTTTATAGATTGGTGATGTCAACACCTCATATGGCCAGGATTGGCGCGATGCTCTTAGATGAGGGTGTGTGGGAGGGTGATCAAATCATCTCAAGTGAATACATAAGTGAAGCCATCTACACGCACTATGCTCCGGAATTTCCTACTGATTATACCAGCTGGAATTGGGATGACCGAAAGGAGGTCTTCACCCATTACGGCTATCAATGGTGGGTAATCCCCGACACATTCCAGTATCCAATTTATACAGCATTTGGGGCATTTGGTCAGTATCTTGCACTAATCCCAGACGAAGATGCTGTAGTTAGCATCACTGCACAGGCATCCACTTTTTTCTTTGTTGATATTTTTGCTAATGAGATTTTCCCTGTGTTGAACAACACATACTCAAGTACAAATGATTCTGATTCTGACCAAGTGGCGTATACATTCCTCTCAATCATTGGAGGTATCTTGGTACTTCCTAAACTGAAGGGCCGAATAATCAATCAAAACGACATACTATAGAAATCATACTTATCTATCTCTCACCGAGAATGCACAGGCGTACAACCGTACGTGAGGAAAAATCATGAGTGATTCAGTTTACAAAATAATAGAACTGGTTGGATCTTCTCCCGATGGGTGGGAAGCTGCAACCAAGAATGCAGTAGAACGAGCATCCAAGAGCCTGAGAGATCTTCGGATTGTTGAGGTAATAACATTGGATGCCAAGATAGAGGATGGCAAGATCGCCACCTACCGGGCCAAGGTTAAGGTTTCATTCAAGTTTGAGGATTGATAAGTTAAGATATCTTTCTATATTTCGACCGTTCCACCGTAAATTCCCAGATATCTCCCACTTTGGCAAATCTCACCGGCATAATTGCAGGCCCCTGGTGCATCTCAAAGGTATGGGGATCATCAGTGAAATGTAGGGGGAATTCTCCCTGATCACCTTTGATGTGGAGAATATTACCTTTCACACTCACATCCACAGAAC
>JAEOUB010000059.1 GCA_016839545.1 Candidatus Kariarchaeota archaeon
GAACTTGAATTTCTGCGAGATATGATTGTAAAATATGATCTCATTCTGTTCTCCGATGAGCTATATGCTCCACTGATATTTAATGGGAAGTTTATACCAGCACCAAGTATCCCTGGATTAGAGAAACGGACAATATCACTATATGGGTTCTCCAAAGCATACGGGCTGGCAGGCTATCGTTCAGGTTTTATGCATCTTGGACCCAATTCAGATGAGCTAAGATATTTGGCATCCCAGTACATGGTATCTCCGTCCCCAATAGCTTCTCTTGTCTGTGAGTATGCTCTGAATCATCCCAATTCGCAATCATGGGTAATAGCTCTCCGGGAACAATGTCGAAAAACGACGGAATTTGCAGCTGAATTCCTGAATTCAAAAGGAATTTCTACTGGATTTCCATCAGGTTGTTTTTTCGTTTTCCCAAATATTGAGGTAGATGATGTGGATTTTTCAGCCTTTTTCCTTGAGAATTATGGGGTGCAAACCATTTCAGGGTCAGTGTTTGGGCCGAGTGGAAGAAATCACCTGAGAATCAACTGTGCCACGTCAATCGAGCGACTTAGGGAGGGGCTAAACCGTTTACTTGTCGCTCTGGAAGAATTTAAACAAATTGAAAATTAATGGAAATTA
This sequence comes from Candidatus Kariarchaeota archaeon, assembly GCA_016839545.1. GTDB lineage: Archaea > Asgardarchaeota > Heimdallarchaeia > Heimdallarchaeales > Kariarchaeaceae > Kariarchaeum. The sequence goes on from JAEOUB010000059.1 coordinate 631, forward strand.
ATATTGTGCAATTGAACATTATTCCACTACCTTTTTGAACTAATGAAGATCAGTCAACATATATGAGCGCATCTGGTGATGAGATATCCGCAGATCTTTCAGAAAATGAATCCAGGGTATTGTGGGCTTTAATCCGCTATCCTGACCTGACAGACCAAGCGATCCATAGTCTCATTAAAATGAAAAAATCTACCTTCTCAAGCATTAAAGCAAGATTGAGGGAACAAGATTACTTCCAGCGCTACTATGTACCCAATTTCCCTAAAATTGGATTTGAGTTATTCATGATTATGTTTGGGCAACTCAATAGATTCTCAACTTATGATGAGAGAATGAGAATTGCCGGTGATACCATCAAAGGGTTTGTTGAGGACTTCCATGTTGTAAGTGAATCTAACAAAGCCTTCAATCTCTCAATCTCTGAGAATTTAACAGAGTACTCAAAGAACCAGGAGCAATTCTATCAGATCTACAGTGAACAGAAATTTCTGACAAGAGAGGGAATGAGATCAGAAGCCTTTCCATTTGAAATCACTCGTGTGCGAACATTCATGGATTATGAAGCGTTGGTCGCCCGATTATTCAATTTCGAAAGTGCACCATACAGTACTGACCTAATAATACCAACGGGGAGAATAAAAGAGGTCAAATTAAGCAAGGCAGAGAAGAAAGTCCTTGTTGGTCTTGTTGAATTTCCAGAGGAATCTGATACCCATATTGCTGATGAGGTGGGCGTTTCCCGGAATACGGTTGCGAATGCTAAAAGGAAATTCGCAAAGCAGAAGATTGTGTTTCCTAAGATTGTGCCCAACTTAGAGAAATTGGGATTGAAGATCATGGTCTTCACCTATAGAAAATTCAATGCCCGTACGACAATGAGCCAGAGAGAGGAAGCCGCAGAACTGGTGAGAAAGAATCTCGCTCCACATTTCTACGTTTCTAAGAACCTAGATGGATTTCTGATTTCTGCACACTCTAGTTTCGAAGAGTACAACAGAGCCATGGACGCAGTTATGAGGTACTATCTTCAAAATGACTATATCAGTGAAGAGCCTATCAATTACCAAATCAGCATTCCAAATATGAATACAATCAAGCACTTTGACTTCCTACCAATGGTCAAGAAGGCATTAGGATTTGATCCTGACAAATCAATTGCAGAGTATTAATTGGGAAATTTCTAAGGATTTATTAGAATAGGGATTATTCAAAATTGTGTCATTAAGACTTCTATTTCTTCTATCCATACTGCTCGCTATCTCAGGGACTCCAGTACAAGCTCAACTTCAGAACGGGAATTTCTCATCTGAACTTGATATAGATAGTGCCTATAGATGGAATATCAAGAACTATCAAATTGGAGACAGACGGGTTGAATTCAAAAGCTCTCCTACAGCCTTCGAGTTTGTCCATGGTTCCAGAGTTGAACTAGTGGTTTTGCAAGATCCATCAGGTGTCGACATAACAAGCTTTGATACGTTATCAAGTGCAACAGATCTATCCGATTATTTCGATCTTAGATATGATGGATTAAGTTATGATTTCTTTCAAGCAGATCTTCTCTATCTTTGGATATTCCCCCTCAGAGCAGTAGCAGAAGACGGTTCAAGTGTGAACCTCATCTCTGAGTTCTGGATATTCAATCTTCATAATCTGTTACTGAATGGAGAGACACTAAAATTAAATGCAACAGTGGATAGTGATTTTGTCACCTCAGACGAGACGGATGATGAGATAATTGTGAATTATGATGATGGTAGTGCAACAATCCAGGCCAAGGTTGACAAACCCACAGGTCTCTTAAATTCAATTAATTTCGTATCATCGAGCCCTGATTTTAGAATTGAGATTGATAGAAGAGGTGGAGGTTCTGCATTACCGATTAGTCCTCTACCTGTCATATTTGCACTGATTGCTACTACGTGGATAGTTCGAAGAGTTCGCTCATCTCTTAAACATTGATTCCAAATCTTTCTTTGATAGCCTGAGTACCGTGGGTCGGCCATGAGCACAAGTCCATGGAAATTTGCATTTGAGGAGTTGTTCAGCAACCTGACGTATCTTCGAGGAAGAAACAGGGTACCCTGACCGAACTGATCCATGGCAGGCTAGTCGGGAGACTATCCCATACTCTAGACGATCAAGCGGGGTCTCCACAAGGCCGTACTCATCGTCTTCAAGTGTCAGGTGTGTAAGAAAATCGGAAATCAATTCAGAGACAGTTTGTGGTGTGGGTTCTTGATCGTAGTATACAGGAACCGAGTGGACAAGAAGTTTTCCAGGTCCACCATTTGATATCTGAAAACCATATTTTCCGAATGACTCGGAATATTCCAATACTTGGAGTAACTCCGGACCGGTGAGTGAAACAGACATAGGTGTCAAGAACTGTTGACGAGAAACATCACGAACATTGCTCTCAGCATAATGTTCGAATTTTACCCTTTCATCAGCAGCATGGACGTCCATCAGCCAAACTTCGTTGTTGTATGAGACAATACCAAACTTATTCATTACATGACCCAGTACCTGAATCTGGGATGGAGTATCTTCTGCAATTTCTCCAGTAAACAGAGAAGTCTGGACAGTTCTAGGTTTACTAGTATCCGCTTCAACATGGGGAGCACTCTGAACAGAGTTTTCGGCTTTCGACCTGGATTGCTGAGATACAGATGAAGGAGTCGATTTTGTACGGATACGATTCAGTTTTGCCTTTTGGATCTCTGGGAGCGCGGTATGTTCCTCTAACGCTGAGAGGACAATCTCAGGAAGATCTTCAATCAAGGTATCTGAGTCCTTGAATCTGATTTCAGACTTTTGGGGATGAATATTGAAGTCAACCTCATCATAAGGTCCAGTTATTTTCAAAATAATAATGGGATGAGTATTCCTGAGTAATTGTGATCTGTAGGCTTCCTCAATTGTTGATTGTAGTCTCTTATGCCTGACAGGACGCCCATTGATATTGATAAATTGCATCGAACGATCTGATCTGTTGATCATTGGAGATGAAATATATCCCTCTATTTCCCAAATTCCAGGAGAAGACCTAACTGGGAAGAGTTGTTCCACAATATCTGGTCCAAATAAATCAAAGAGAACTGCAGCTGTTGTTGTTCGAGATGGCGATTCAAGTCTGTTTATCGTTTTACCAGAAGAATTTTCCTCATCTAATTTGAAATGGATATCGGGATACATCAAACAGTAATTTGTCATCAAATCCGAGATACGTTTTCTTTCTGTGTTGGCAGATTTCAGAAATTTCCTTCTTGCAGGCGTGTTGAAGAATATTGAAGAAACCGTTAAAGAAGTACCATGAGATCTTTCAACCGAATCTGAGGATACAATTTTACCACCTTCAATGATCAGTTTGTGCCCTTTATCTTCGTCTTTCTTCCGAGAAATCACTTCAACGCGTGACACTGAGGCAATAGAAGCTAGTGCTTCACCTCGAAAACCGAGGGATTCGATATTACTAATATCCTCATTTTCAATTTTGCTCGTGGTGTGCAACTCAAAGGCCAGAGATAGGCTATTAGAGGAAATCCCTTCACCATTATCAAAAATCTTTATTGAATCCCTACCTCCGTCACTGATTGTGACAAAAATTTGAGTGGCTCCTGCATCTATTGAATTTTCAACCAACTCTTTGACAATATTAGTAGGTCGTTCTACAACTTCTCCTGCTGCGATCCTACTCACGATAGACTCAGGTAGTTTTTTGATCTCAGCTATCTTTAATCAGCCCCTTTAGCTCGCTCAATACCGCTAGTGCCTCAAGTGGTGTGATTGCTTCAGGATCAATACTTGCAAGCATTGTTATTATCTGACCCTGCAGTGGATTTGGAGGATCGTTTCTTTCACGTTTGACGTGAGTTATACTTGACCCGAACCAGTTATCCAGTGAGCTCTGACCATCTTCTGCAAGAACCAGAGCAGAGAGTTTGAAACGTTGTTCACCATCAGGATTGACTTCTGCAGCCTTACTTTCCAGGAGACTCAGAATCATTCTTCCTCTATCAATTACCTCATCAGGTAAGCCTGAAAGTTTGGCTACCTCCACACCGAAACTCTTGTCAGATGATCCTGAGATCAATTTGTGATCAAATATTGGATTATCATTTTCGAATCTAATTGAGAATTGATAGTTCTTTACCGCTGGCAAAATCTCCTCCAATTCGGATAACTGATGATAGTGGGTAGCTATCAGAGTTTTTGGAGATCTCTCTTTTTTGTGGAGATATTCGGCTATTGACCATGCAATTGCTAGTCCGTCATAGGTAGACGTTCCTCTCCCCAACTCGTCAGCGATGACTAAACTATGCTCTGTTGAATTGTTGACCAGATTTGCTGCATCAATCATTTCAAGCATAAATGTGGATTGACCAGCTACGAGATTGTCTGAAGCACCTATTCGGGTAAATATGCGATCGATCACACCAAGTTCTACCGTTTCAGCAGGC
>JAEOUB010000525.1 GCA_016839545.1 Candidatus Kariarchaeota archaeon
TATGAGCCTCGCGAGTTAACCTGGCTACTCCAAGGCGCTAACACTTGGATCACTCCCAACTCGAAGGGAGTAACAAGACTCTTTTCGAAGAAAGAGCAAAAATGAGTGGTGACTTGGATATTAAAAGGTTGATTATAGAATCATTGTCGTTCGACTATTTCACATGTATTGACTGATGTAGGAGTTGTAAAAGGTCTGCAGTTCTGACAGTCCCTCGGTACTTATGGTAGTCGTCAGCATCCCCACCATCTTGTCAAGAAGCCGGTCCAGTTGCTCTATGGTCCCCTCATCTATTTCAGGAGTGAAGATGAACAGTCCATAGTTCATACCACCTTCCCGTTCAAGAGTTCCTCTGACCATGATATTGGGCTCTACCATGGGGAGAGTAAAGCGGTTGCTCTGGAAACGGTACTTGTAGCCAAAGAGTGCTGCCGAGGTCATAAACACCCGTTTGGTCAGATGGTTGGCCATCAGGCTATTGGACCCGGTCTGTACCAATCCGGTGATCTCCCTGTTATCATCCCAGGAAGCCACAATAAACAGAGGTAGTTCACCCTCCACAGTCTCCTGCAGCTGATCACGCAACATCTGGCTGGCTAGAGTCAGGTGCCCCAGCAGGTAGTCCTCCTCCCATGGCTTTGTGATAAATCCAAAGACCTCTGCCTCATTGATAGCTCTCAGAGATGTATTATAGTCACCGTAGGCAGTCAGTAAGATACGGACTATCTTGGGATATTTTATTTTGATATCTTGCAGTAGAGTGATACCATCAATTTCAGGCATGACCACATCTGCCACGATGATATCAATTATCTGGTTGTGGAGTAACTCGTAGACCTCGAGGGGATTGGATAGGAAGTGACAGTTGTACCCTTCCACCAGACTCATCTGTCGCTTCAGAGCCTCGAGGATCTCTACCTCATCATCAACAAAAAGGATGTTCAGGACGTTCTCTTTACTCATAGCAACAGTTCCACCTGTAAGCCATCTTCATATCTAAACCTTACTCTGATCATAAACTCTATTGCGTGGTATCCACTGCGAAGAAGCCAAGAGGAGACAGTACCTCGTCCAGTGAGTCGAAAAGCGACAGGTTTCCAGTCCAGTTGGAAAGAAATGGCTCAAATCTTAACTCAGCGTCCAGTGCCACTTTTTTGAGCATATTCTTCACTGTGGGATTTGATGATTTGGCAATGAGGCAGAATGTCAAGTGGCTACCCGCTTCGTAGAGTACGATCTTGTTACCTACTGAGATCTCGTCTACCGATGACTCAGACTGGGTGGCCTCTGTGATAATCATACCCACAGCAGACATGGCAGAAGAGAACAATGACTGGGTAGGATCCTCAAGTGACCGTACAAAATGCCCATTGGAGAAAGTGTAATCACCAATGTGTCGTCCATCCTCGTAAAAGACTGTCACCCTCTCAATATATTTCTGATCCTTGAAGCTAAGCTCATCAATATGCATCAGCAGGTGTTCACGCAGCTGCTCCCGGTCTCCAGATGACAATTGCTTTGTCGTCTGACTCAGTCGGATTACATTCACTTCTGAGGGAAAGAGATCGGCAAAGAGTTCGGAGTAGATCTTCATGGACAGTGCTGCCGAGTGGAGCAGGGGTGGGAGGATCTGATCCAGCGTCATAGGTACAGAATACCGCAGGTAGTACCCCAGACCATTCTGGATCCCGTCAATCAGTGTCAACAGGCTTGCCCGACTCCGGGCTCCATGGTTGATCTGGTGTAGACCAGCCTGCAACTGCTGGCTGGCTGCAAGAATGGCGATCCGCTGGAATTCGAGTTCCATCTCTCGGTTCAGATCTGGGTCCGCAAGGAGAGTGAATCCCTGGAGTGCAAAGGAGTAGAATGTCATTGCTCGGAAATAGTCACCTCGCAGGACGGCAGTTCTGGCAAGGTTTAACTGCGTGTAGACCAGATCCATCTGGTAGGACCAGCTCTGTTTGGGTGCAATTATCAGCATCCTCTCCAGTAACAATTCTTCCGCCACGACATCCTCGACTTGTTTGTAGTAGGCCAGTAAAACCCGCAGCAACAAGATCTGCTCCATACCATCAAGATTCTCAAGGTGGTCGCGGAGCAGGGAAATGAGATCTGCAGGTGGTATATCACCGCCAGAGATCTTATTCTGGAGATAGTTGAAGATGATCACCTCGGCAAGTTCGTGAGCCACTGGTTCTAGCTGGGCTTTAAGTTCAAAATACCCTGATCTGTCGATGCACGGACGGCTTGACAGCCAATGTTGCAGCAGGTAAACGTAGGTCAGTTTTTTCTCAGCAGGCAGTGATACGATGGCTTGATAGACATTTTCACCACAACGACTCTGCAAGAACTCCTGACCCACCTCCCACGGAAATGAGGGTCGATCCTGTGAGATAAGGTCATCTCCAAGTGATTTAAGCTGCTGAGGATTGAGAATGAAGAGTGGTGGGAGATCGAGAATGATCTTGGAACTCAGTTGAAAAACCCGTAGATACTGAAATACCAGCCGTACTCCAAAGAATTGTCGAACCCAGCTCTCAAATTCCGGGTGAGCCCCTCGCCACAGCTCAAACACCTGTTTTACCAGACGTTCAAGATTTGGCGTGGTCTGAGGGATCCAAACACCCCTGTATTGGCCTGAGGGATCCTGCTGAACATGTATCCAACCCGGCTGCTGTTGGGTTGCGACCGATAGTGTCCCGCTGGTATCTGACATGAATGACTGTACTAACCGTATTATCTCATCAGGGTTATCCAGCTGTGTTGGTCCCCGCAGAGGCCAAAGGATCAGTTCGGAGTAAGAGAGGTCGGACAGATTGATGGCAAACCAGACAGGACCCACAAAATTCTTACCTAAACGTCGTTCTTAAGTCATATCTACAAGAATTAAGCAGTTACATAATTTTTCAAGTCACAATTCATCAAGTCACAAAATCGTTTAATAGGAGTAAAGAGATGAAATTATTAGCTTCTATGTCCTATAGTCAGAAATTCAAAGGAAAACTCATTTGGGGAACTCCAGTATTCAGAATACTGCTAGAAACTGAGGCAACCAAGCTGAAGACTGATTTCAAGGGAGTCCTTACACTCTTTGAAAGGAGACATGAGAAGAATAAATACCAGTTCAGTACCCTAGATGAATTTGTAAACACCACACGGGAGCTCTGGAAGGAGACACTCAAGGCTGAAAGTGTACAGGACACACGTCTGGCACGTTGGCTAGAAGAGTATCTCCACGAGCTAGGCATCAAGGCCAATTATCAGGACATAGTAGATGCAATCAAAGGGGACTTCATCTCAGTACCCGCCCTGGAAGTGGGTAAGACTGAATCACTTGCTCAGACAATTGTCAATGACCTCA
>JAEOUB010000526.1 GCA_016839545.1 Candidatus Kariarchaeota archaeon
AAGTGGAAATCTAAATAACCCACCAAAGACAAGTAAGTATTGAGTTGGTTCAAAATGAGTCATGATCCTTTTGATGATTTACCTGAAAACATCAAGAATGCCATTCGGGAAATGATGAAAAAACTTCAAGAAATAAACCCCGAGGATTTGGAGAAAATGATGTCTCAGATGTTAGGGGAAGATTTCATGGAGAAAATGAGGGAGATGCAATTTTCTGGAGGCGCATTCAATTTCGATATGGATCCCAACCTTATGAAAAACTTCGAAGGAATAATGAAGAATTTCATGGAGAATCCCTCCCCGTCAGGTCAACAGGAAAAAGTGATGGTAGAGGAGCCATACTATGAGTTCTCGTTCAGTAATGAAAATGAAGGTGAATTGGTGGTAGATCTCCCAGGAATATCAGACCTGAGACATGTAAATTGGGAGAATAAGAGGACTACTTTCGAATTAGAAGCTGAAAATGAAGACGTCAAGTACTTCCTTGAAGTACCTGTCAAAGATTCAATGAAATTCAAGGATATGTTCGCATCTTTGAGAAATTCAGTCTTCATTCTCCCTTTCAAGCGTGATTAAGATGGATATTAACCTGAATATAAGTGAGACAAGATCTATTGGAAACCTTGTCCAAAATGATATTATCGAATTCGAGTCATCTCACATTACAAGAGACATATTCATGATACTCCAAATCGAGAAGGATGACACAATTCCTGCCATGTTACTGCAACTATGGAAATTTGAAGGAGGATATAACCATGCGGTGAGAAATGTTATGGAAAATGATCTTGGTCTAACTAGGCAGGTAAGGTACTTTGAACCTTCAATCTCAAAAGCTATTGTCAAAAAAATTACTGAATATAGACCTGAAAAATCTGAATATGACCGAAGAGAAGAACTCTTTTTTGATGTATGGCCCACCAGTACGAGTGAAATTCAAAATGAAGAATGCCCTATCCCTTTCAAAGCGAGAGTAGAATTTGGAAATGATGAAACAGAATTGATCATACCTTCATGGACTCCATTACAAAGAATTCCTTTGGATAGGATATCAACGGGATCTGAAGTTGAAGTTTGGGAAGTTGAGGGTATTCAAAACATTGCAAGAGTTCTAAGTATCTAGATGATGGTTTGCTGATTGGATAACAAGAGTTCTCCGTTTGAGAAAACATGAGTCACAAGGTTCTGTCCAAATTTCGAGACAAATTCCGAAGGGGATTGAGATCTGATAAGTATGAAATCTGCTGGACTTCCTATTGAAATCCGGGGAAATTTCGTACCAGTTATGCCGAGATAGGACCCTGAAGTTGCACCTCTCATTGCCTGAATAGGTGTCAATCTATACGTGTAAACTGCAAATCTAATTGCAGATTGCATGGAAATGGACCAATTGTTTGGATTGAAATCACTACCCAAGCCAATGGTCACATCAGTTTCAGAGAAGCCTCTGGGACGGTTGGATGAAAATAAGCTAAATGGAGCCATCGGCATGAACATGGCAACGGTATTAGTTTGGGATAGGATCTCAAAATCCGGTTTTGTTGCCAAAAGCAAATGATCTGCAGATAGAAGATCAAATTTGGTGGATGCTTCTTGTGCAATTCCAGTGTATTCCAACTCTTCAGCATGAACTTTGAGTTTCTGACCATATCCGGTTGCTGCTGTGAATATTTCGAGGGTTTGTTCTACATTAAATGCTCCTTTATCACAAAATACATCGGTTGAACCTGCTAAATTCCTCTTAGCTACCTCAGGTAGCATTTCATCAATTATCAACTCAACATAATTATCAGGAGTCAATTCAGGAGGAATGACATGTGCTGCTCCAAATGTTGAAGAAATGGTGACAGAGTGCTTAGATTTCAAGTGGTTTAATACTTCTAGATGTAACAGCTCTGAGTCAAGATTTAGTCCATACCCACTTTTTGCCTCCACAAACGTAGTTCCATTGGAAAGCATGGTATCAAGTCGAGCCGATGTCAAGGAAACAAGATCTTCGAATGAAGCAGATCGACTGGCTCTGACTGTTGATTGGATGCCACCCCCTCGTTCTAGAATTTCAGAATAGGACATTCCACTTAACTTCATGGCTAATTCGTTGAACCTATCTCCTGCGAAAATAAGATGGGTGTGACCATCTATGAAACCAGGGCTGAGAAATTGACCTCTTCCATCAAATGAGGACTCATGAGGGTGTTTGGTTTCAATGTTTGATATTAGGCCATCTGAAATTTCAATATGGAGTGGTCCCTGGTGGAATTCGTATCCATCAAAAAGACCACACAGATTTGTAATCCACCCATTCATGGTTTTGATTTTCGATAACATCTATTTCTGACTTTCTTAGAAAAAATAGCCGTGTAGTTAGGAAACTTATTGAAATACCCGAGATGATTTAGGATTACTAAAATGGCGCCAGAAGAGTTTGTTTCACTTGGAGAGCCGCTAAGCATTGGCGATTTCTACCGATCTAGCCAATTCCCAGAGACGATCACATTGACTGATGGTACCAAAATGAGGATTAGAAAGTGTCGAGAAGTGCTAGATCACATAAATTCTGATGAAAAGCCAGTATATGGAGTATCTACCGGTTTTGGGCATTTAGAAAACAAATGGATCCCAACAGAAAAACAGGCTCAGCTGCAATTAAACCTGATCAGATCTCATGCCATTGGAACAGGACAAATAGTTCCATCACTTATAACACAACGTGCCATGATTTTACTAGCAAACTCTCTAGCAAAAGGTCATTCAGGTATCGAACTTGCTACGGTTGAACGTATTATCCTATACATACAAAAAGGAATTATCCCTGTCAGTTATTCGATTGGTAGCCTAGGAGCGTCAGGCGATCTGGCACCATTGGCTCATGTTGCCCTTTCACTAATAGGGGAGGGAGAAGTTGAATTCAATGGAGTAATACAAAGGACTGAGGATATTCTGAAGAAGATCGGTATAGAGCCATTGCACCTTAAGGCGAAGGAAGGATTAGCTCTCATCAATGGGACACATTTCATTACAGCCTATGGACTTACCTTATTGGAAGAGGGAAGAAATACCCTGATGCACTCAATGCTGGCAGCTTCGATGTCTATTGAGGCATTGCGAGCCACAGATACACCGTTTGACGAACGAATTGCAGATGTCAGGGGTCATCCAGGTCACATTATCATTTCAAAACTGATGAGAAATATGCTTGAAGGAAGTCAGATCATTGCTTCCCACAAAGATCCACTAATCGACCACAAGACTCAGGATGCATATGCAATTAGATGTATTCCACAAGTCTTGGGTGCAATATGGGACTGTTTCTCCTATCTCGAAAGAACATTGTCTATCGAACTAAATGCTGTGACTGACAACCCCCTCGTATTTCCAAAGACTGAAACCATACTTAGCGGGGGAAATTTCCATGCAGAACCCCTCGGTTTTCCGATTGAGACTGTAAGTATGGCGTTGATTGAATTGGCCAATATTACTGAGGCAAGAATTGCACGTTTAGTCAGTCCGTTCACCCCTGAGCTACCAGCATTTTTAGCAAATAGTCCCGGACTAGAATCAGGCTATATGATTGCTCATTATACCGTAGCAGCTCTTGTTAACAAACTAAGGGGACTTGGGCATCCAAACATTATTGATAATATACCAGTTAGTGGAAATCAAGAAGATCACGTATCGATGGCAATGAACTCTGCAGTCAGATCCAAGGAAATTCTAGATCTTTCCTTTGAATGTGTAATATTTGAAATAATGATGGCATATAGGGGATTGAAACTTGTAGAAAACCCTCCTTCTTCTGAAATAATTAATAAGGTGGTAGCCTATTTCGATGGACTTGGAGTCTTTCAGGAAGATGACCATATTATCCATGATATCCTTCAGATTTTCAAAAAGGAGATTGAGGAAAACAGGATAATGCAAATCCTTGAAGATAGTCTTGATTTACCCTTGAATTTTAATTAGCCAGGATTGCCTCAAGTGGTTCTGCAAAGTCTCGAATTGTATTGAGAGTCAAACCGATAG
>JAEOUB010000527.1 GCA_016839545.1 Candidatus Kariarchaeota archaeon
GATTATTACTTCAAATGCCCACACTGTAAAGGACTAATGCAATATGCTAAAAAAGTAAACAATGTACTAACTCAGCTATTCTCTGAGGGATCACGAATAGATTTGAGGGCATATGTCTGTCCACACTGTCAGACACTATTGCAGATCGTACCTTATGAGAAGTTTTGGTAAATGCACCAATATCTATTGAAAATCTATATCTTGGGTTGCTCTAGATACATATTCGTATATGCTGTTCGCATATTCGCTTATTCTGTTCGTATGTTCGTATATGACAGAAGAGACAGACTTAATCGTATTTCGGGTATGACTGTTCGCGAGTTCGTATGCAACAGAAGACTCAGCCATTCGACCCTATTTTTCAGGAACCGACCTGACATATGAAAAAGTCATATAACCAAATAATATGATGAAGGCGTTATTTATAACGATATAAGCAATTCCAAAATTACCAAATGCTTCAATTGCACCTGGGAGATCGACAAATAATATCAATATATCAAAGAAACCAATGATAATTGAAGAGATCCCTCCCATTCTTTCTTGCAACAATGTACCAATTATTGCGATGCCATACAAAATGAAATAAGCTCCGTACATTCTATTTCCCCAGGGATGAGCAATAATAAATGGAATTAGATTATAAATTGCACCAACCAAAAGTAAGATTATCAATAGATACGTATACCACTTGTAGGATATTTTCATTTGACGAACATTAATTGATTTGTTAATATATTTATTCCAGCTATATCGATATTTCGCGCGTAGTCACTAGTTATGTTGCTATACAGTGTCCGATGTAATGTACGAATATACGGATGGACGGTTGGAATGTTGGATTAATGGTGAGATACCTACACCCTTAGAGAAACGCGATATTGACCACGAAGTGAGTTATTGAGCTGACTATGGAATAAGGTACTGTTTCTTCCAATAAGACCCAATACTCATTGATCAATAATTATTGTACTACAAATATATTGCATATATGAAAGGTATCCTGACTTATACGCAATATTACTGACCTTTGAATTCAGCTGGTCTGCGTTCCAAGAAGGCACGCATACCCTCTCTCAGATCAGAAGACTGGAAACATTCAATTGCATTGTTGAGTTCAATCTCCAGTCCTGAGGTCAGCGGTTCACTCAGAGCCACCTCAATTGACCTCTTGGCGGCTGCAACTGCAATAGGACCAAGCTTGGAGAACTCATCAAGTAGGGTGAGAATTCTGGCATCCAGCTCTTCAGGGGCAACTACCTCATTGACAATTCCCAGGGTGAGTGCCTCATCTGCCTTCAATCTCTTACCCGTCATAATCAGGTACTTTGACTTCCCCTGACCTACGATTTTTGTGAGGCGTTGTGTTCCACCTGCTGCTGGGATGAGTCCCAATGAAACTTCGGGCAAGCCCACAACTGCACTGGATGAGGCTATCCGGATATCACAGGCAAGGGCAATTTCCAGTCCTCCTCCTAATGCGTACCCATTAATCTTGGCAATTACTGGATATGGTAAGGACTCAAACCTATTGAGCACCTGCTGCGCAGAATACAGAAATGACCTGGCTTCTGGGGATGACATATCAACCATTGCAGCAATGTCTGCACCTGCAACAAAGGCACGATCACCTTCACCTGTCATAACCAGGGCACGCAAACTCTTGCCTTCAAGTTCTGAGACAATTGTCTCCATCTCGGTGATCATCTGAGAATTCATCGCATTCAGTGCTTTGGGGCGTGAAAACATCAGAGTTGCAACTCCTGCGACGGGTGTGTCATAAAGTAGTTTCAGAGTGTCCAATTCCATTCTAATTGCAATTCTCGATGTAAAATTGAAAAGGATGATTGTGAGTGTCTGACCTCTTCCCATCTCTTATGGCAAAAATGTGCAGTATGAGAAGATATCGCAATCTATTTCTAAATCTCACTGAAGATGAGAATATGACCAAAATAGAAAATATCACAGTAGTCGGCGCAGGACAGATGGGTGCCGGCATTGGGCTTGTCTCAGCGATCTATGGCTACAACGTGGTACTCTATGACATAGCAGATGAATTCGTATCAAACGGGTTGAATAAGAATTTCAGCTATCTCGAGAGACAGGTAAGCAAGGATCGAATGACACCTGAGAAGATGGAGGAGATCAAAACACGAATGAGAGGGGAACTCGATTTACAAGCGGCTGTATCCTCAGCCGATCTTGTCATCGAGGCAATAGTTGAGAACCTTGGCATCAAGAACAAGGTCTGGGCAGATATTGGCAAGTATGCCCCAGAACACACAATATTTGGGTCAAATACATCATCACTATCAATTACAGAAATGGCAAAAGCCAGTGGGAGACCGGAGAAATTCTTGGGTACCCATTTTTTCAATCCTCCTGTGATTATGAAAATTATCGAATTCATCAAAGGGTATGAAACATCTGAGGAAACCCTCAGGGCTGCAGTTGAGTACGGAAAGAGTATGGAAATGCAGACTGTGGAGGCAAATGAGGCACCGGGATTCATCGTCAACAGGTTGATGATACCCCAACTCAATGAGGCATACCACGCTCTCGAGCAAGGGGTTGCCTCAAGGGAAGATATCGATACGGCCATGAAATTCGGTCTCAATCACCCTATGGGTCCATTGACTCTCTCTGATTTTATCGGACTTGATACAATTCTCTTCATCGCAGAGTATCTTCATGCAGAACTTGGAGAAAAATTCAAACCAGCTCCACTTTTGAGAAAGATGGTTCGGGCTGGAAAACTAGGCAGAAAGACTGGGGAAGGGTTTTACAAATACTGATTATGGTACAAGAGCATCAGTTTGTGTAAACAGGAAATGGTCATGGTAGTAATGTTGCCATAAGATGGACAACACGCCAATATAGTACGCAACTTCGAAAGCATATGCTCCATCTGCATAAATGCCAGTAGGGTTTGCGTTACCTACCATTGTAAGAATGCCATATATGATCAGAATTATCACCCCTAAAGCTGCAGTCAGACCCATATTGAAAGCATAGAACTTCTTGAGATCACCGGAGCCAAGAATTCGCTCGAGAAGGGTTTCTTTCTCCTTTTGGGGATGATCACCTTCCTGAGTTCGAGCATTGCTTCTTAATTGGATCGCAAAATAAGTTAACGCCAAATATTGGAATGAATGCCATGCATTGATCCCTTGAAAGCTTGTGTCGAGGTTTCCCATCATGGGTCCAATGAATAGAGCGGTAGCGGTTGCAAATATGAACAGAAACTTGGGAATGTTCAATGTTTTAGAGCGGTACTCAAGTGCAGACTTGATCAGAAATGCTGCTGCAGATATTCCAAACACTGCTGCAGCAAGGTAGACTGTCCACATCTGCTCTAGAAAATCTGGAATAGCAGCGTTTAGGGAAATATCACCAATGACAAACTCTCCCTGCACCATTCTCATGTTCGCAATAGGGAATAATGCTGATGCTATGACAAGGAAATCAATCAGATAATATGGGTTGGTTAGGGATTCTTTCCATGAATAGGCCTGGGTGTTTGCTATAACTTTCTCTATATAGTCAGGATCTCTCTCTCTCCGATTATACGACTCAACTATGTAACTAGCCTGGTGGATAACGTGAAGAGCTGCAATCGTGAAAAATACAGTTAACAATAGTGCCATATTGGTAAGAGCAAGACTGATTACGATTACAGGAATGAGGAATGATGATGCAATAAATTTAGGGTATTTAGATCGGAAATCAGCATCAAATGTGGTTCTTGAGAATGTGGCTACCATGTGTGGACCTCCGATAAGCACAGCAATACCAAAATTGATTGCCTGTCTTCCAAAGGTGTTACTGCCCATAACAATCCAGACAAGGTATGGTACAGGTACGAATGCAATTGATAGGATGATAAAACGAAGATCCCAATTCTTATTCTTCAACCATTTATCATCTGACATAGACCGGGTCAATCGACCTTGTGGTGCAAGATTTCTGGGTTTACTGGTAGAGGTTGCCATTCTTCATTACCGAATATGTAGTGAAAACAGAAAGTCAATTTATAGATTTTGATCTTAAATTATTGATAAACCATTTCTATGGTGAGAATTCATATTTCTGAGTCTTTTCTAGCTCATTTTCTCTTTATTGCAACTTTGGCACGTTCTACTCTATTACCATCCATCTTCTCAACTATAAAGACAAAATCAGCTTTCTTTCCGCTGAATTCCAAATGGGATCCCTCTTCTGGCAAGTTCTCAAGACGTTCCAGCAGGAAACCGGCAATTGTAAGAGAGTCCTCGGCTTCAAGTTGACATTGAAATGCTTGATTGAAAACATCGATGGTAACTCGACCATCTACAATGAAATTGTTGCGATCCACTTTCTGGACAAGCTCAACTGAACCTATATCAAATTCATCGTCAATCGGACCAACAATGGCCTCAAGGATGTCCTCAATAGTGATTAGACCTTCTACACTTCCATACTCATCAACGACTATGGCAACCTGGGTCTTATCCTGCTGCATTTTACCTAACAGAACATCAAGTCTCATCGCCTCATGAATGACTATGACAGGACGCATAACACTCCTTACAGAGAACTCTGGATCGTCATGATTTGCGATGAGGATGTCTTTGAGGTGAACAAAACCCTTCACATCATCTAATTTCTCGTCATATACTGGAAATCTGGAATATCCTGTCTCCTTTGCCACACTGATGATCTCGTCCAAAGGTGTACCCAAATCAAAAGCAGTTATCTCATACCGAGGGGTGAAAATCTCATTGACCCTGGTCGTTGTAAAATCGAGAACTCGATTGATCAAGATTTCTTCTGATTCATCAATCTCGCCTGACTCTTGACTCTGTGCAATGAGAACCTTCAACTCATCCTCTGAATAGACCCTTGAATACACCTCCTGCGTGGCATTAATACGGAGAACCTTCAAAATGAGATATGCTACCCGTCGGTAGACAAATACGAGTGGACGAAGTAGTAACCCCACATAATAGATGAGTGGGGCAATTCTCATGGCAATTGTTTCAACATGCTGAATGGCAATGATCTTGGGTATCATTTCCCCGATCACAGAGTGGAGACCAGAAACGACCAGAAAAACAAGGAAGAGGGTGAGAAACCGAGCAACAGTCCCGTTACCCAAAAGCTCACTGAATACTGTATCAAAATACGGCAATGCAATAAATCCCACGCCAAGTGTTGTAAGAGTGATCCCAACCTGAGAAGTGAGAATGTGGACATTCAGGTTCTTCATCACTTTCTTCAGGGACTCTGAACCAAATGCATTGGATTCGAAAAGATTGTTGAGCCTCGTTCGACGTACTCGAAGAAGTGAAAATTCAGCAGTGACAAAAAATGCATTCAGACCTATGAGAAATAAGGTTGATAGCAAGACGGATAAGAAATTCAATTTAAAGGCTCCGAATATCTTATAAAATGAACTCCTCTTAGTGAGACTTAAAGTCTAGCTAAGACGAAATTTGGAATCCGAAGGTTTCATGGCAATTTTGGACAGAAAATGCATACTCATTCTCTGAGATATGATACTATGGAGTTATTGCCTGATATTCCGGTGTTTTTCAAGTCGATTTGTCATCGTACGATATGAAAAGATTTGTCAGTAAAACGCGAAACGTGATGAATTCAAGACGTGGATCTCCCCTGGTAGAGGAGTCCATCTTGCTGGGTTTGTCATTGTTTGCGTTCATGATCCTAGCAACCATCGTATTTGATCTGGTTGATTTTGCTAAAACAATATTCGATCAGGTTACCGATGGACTTGATAGAATTCCGTGATTACTGATCTGCAACTGGTTTATCGTTATCAAAACCCAGGATCTTCATAACCATTGGCAGGAAATCATACTGCTTGATGATACTGATATTGTCCAGTTTGAGCTGATATGAGATGGGATCTTCAATCAGATACTCCTTGGACTGAAGGTAATCATTCAACTCGTCTCGCACCTCTCTGAAGTGATCCTCTGAGATATGTGCTGAAACAGAGACACCGTCCAATGCTTTAGTGACATAGAAATGGGGGGACATAATCTCCCTGATGTTCTCTGCAATCTCAGCTCTTTGGGAGTCCTGGATCTTGGGAGAGAACTTGTAGTAGTTAAAATTGATCAGGTTCAAACCAAGTTCCTGGAGATTGGGGACTACTCGGGGGAAGGTGATTTCTTTTTTGAGGAATTTGCGTTTTGCATTGGCAACAGTGTTTCTTGATACACCAATCCTCTCAGCAATCAATGTATCTGACTCCTCAGGATATTCTACCAGACCAACAAGAACCTTCCTCTCAGCTCGTGTGAGTTTGAATTTCTTCATGGGGCCTGAAGGTATTGTCATCCTCTTCTCATAGCCTTCGGATTGGAACCCAAAGATCTTGGCAATGATGGTTTCATAGTCCATGAACGAGTAAATTTTTGATAGCTCAAATGGGAAGTAGACTCTCTCCATCCCAGTACGGGACAGAAAGTTGTTGATAATATAGATCTCGAAGAACTTCTCCAGGTTCTTCTCATGTTCAGTGAGATTTTCTGTGACTGAGAGATTGAAAGCAACATTATTCTCAGAGGCGATGTAAAAATCCTCAACAAAAGATTCCAATGTATCTTTTGCAATACGCAATCTCTCCTCAATTGTAGTGTAGCGGTTCAGCTTACCGAAGAATACGGAAAATAACTCGAAACCGATCTTGGGGAAGTTGGGAACATAGTATCTATCATAGTAGTTCTGGTCCTTGAGTCTGGTCTTGATACTTGAGAAGGTAGATTTCTTCATGTTGATCCTGCTGTGTATTGCCTGATCAGAGAGATTTGGCCAACGGACCAAAGAATGAAGAACTCTTGCTTCGTTAGAACTTAACTCAGTTGTAAAACCGCCGATGGTGTGAGCGATCTCATCCCCTTCGAGTGATTGCACAAC
>JAEOUB010000528.1 GCA_016839545.1 Candidatus Kariarchaeota archaeon
GGAGATGCTGTCGTGATCAATGTGTCAAACATCACTCTGGGCGGATATACCTACAACCCAGCACTCCCTGGTGCAGTTACCAACTTGAGTGATCTAGACGGCCCACCCAGTGGAGCGAGCACCTAATCTGTTTCCTTGAATTTAATTCATATCTAATCAGATGTCCTGTGCTTATTTTTTATACAATTTCGTGTATCTCTGAGTAGTGCGACTCTCCCAATTGCTTCCCTACACTATTATGATACTTTTATTCGCCGGAGTGCAGATCCCAGCATCTGGAACAACAGAAATACCCGGAAGGATGCAGACTGATCAGACTCTGGTCGGAGCAAGCGATCTCATCAATAGTATTCCAGATCTATTAATCGAGATCAAAAACGATACAGGAAGCTGGGCTCTTCCCTCTCATACATTCGATCAGAATGCCTACTATGGTGTAGCAGGTGGAGTTGCAGGTATCGGTCTTAATCTCCTTGAGCTCGCTGCAATGCAATCTGTTCTGGTAACTCAACCGACCAGAGATAAAGCGATCAGCTTGGCAACGGAAATTGGTGATTATCTTACCTCCGAGGCAATAATTAATGGATCAGGCACGTTCTGGAACGTCTTTGCAGGGTCATCTCTCATTGACTGGGGGTATGATTTTGGAACCAGCGGTATTGCTGTGTTTCTTGCAGAGCTCAGCAATGTGACATCCGTAGCTGCCTATGGTGACACTGCTCGAGATGGTCTGACCACAGTTCTCTCCCATGTAAATCTAACTGGAGGGTTGCACTTTGACTCGCAGCTGATTGATCTACTGGCAGACTCATTCTGGTATCCCCGAGATGAGTTGATCTATTTCCAACAGGAGGAATACACATCGAATGTCACGTATTTTAATGGTAAGGCTCTTGGTACAGCAGGCATAGCCTATTCTGCACTGAGAACGATACAGGCCCTCGAGATTGCAGATACGGGTAGCGATGAGCATCTTCTTATCAATTCCAGCCTGCTATGGCTTGAGAGTCAGTACAATGTCACCAATGGAGAGCGATCTGTACCACTTTCATCACCATCTATCGGGATCCGACCCACATCTATCAGTAACGGTGTTTCTGGAATTGTAGAGCTCTTCGAGGGGTTGACATCATACCAGGCAAATGCTACACTATCCAGCTACGTGGATGAAATGGTGGATTGGCTTGCAGGTAGCAATTCAGGGGCAAACAGACTTCGATACAGTGCAGAGATCAATGGTACACTATCCACAGATACTATTCAGCTGGGTCTGAGTCACGGTGTTGCAGGTAATCTTCACACCCTGTATGAGTATTCTCTCGATAAGGGAGATACCTGGGATACTACGCTTGAGTCCCTGGCCACTTATCTGAATACCTTTGGTCAGGCAACAGATACGGAGGTACGTTACCCCGAGTCAATACAGTCAACTGTTGCTAGAAATATTGGAAGTACCTCATACAGTATGGGAGGTGGGGGAATTCTATCAATTATCGATATTGTTTCTGATAATCTTGGAATTACCACTCTCGAAGATGATATTTTCAAAGGGAAGGCTTATTTCTATTCACAGGCCAGTTCGTTCAATGGTTTCAGTGGTATAGAGTCAATAACCGGAGAACTTGAGACCAATCCATCAATCGGTTTCATCTCTAGCTTTCATGCACTGGCGGTCTCTACAGCCGGACTGCTTGAAGTAATCGAAACTGAGGTTGCTTTCGGTATTGTTGAGCTTGGAAATTCAAGGTCTCTCCCTCTGGCATTGTCAAATATTGGAGATGAACCCATTACAGTTAGCTGGAACGACCTCAGTACCTCTGATGTCTTCCTTGTTGCGAACTTCTCAGCAGTTATTCCTGCACGTTCTGTCTTCAATCTCTTCATCAGTGCTGTGCCTACTACTGAAGACACTTTCAGTGAAGATGTCGAGATCAGGTCACAAACAGGTACTGTATTCATGGTGGAACTCAGTGTCCAGTCATTTGATCTGCCGACTCTGAATATGATAGAAGTGATAGAGAACAACTCTGTAATTGACGAGAGAACCCCATTTGAATTCGTGGTTAATGCCACCGATAGCAGTGGTATTTCCAGAGTGGATATCTCGATCAATGGAGAGGTCCGTACGATGACAACCACAGTTGGGTCTGATCTTCATCGATTTGAATGGAACCTGCAAGTTGTGCAAAATGGGACTTACACTGTTGTGTTCTCCGCTCTTGACAATGTCGGGAATTTAGTAGAGACCACCTATGTATACACAGTAGGTATATATGACGCCCCATTAGATGAGCGAGTCTTCTCTGAGACAACTCTGATTATTCTTGTGGGAGTCATTGTTATCCTTGTCATTGCCGCAGTTGTGGTCACACGTCGGTATATGAACTAGCAAATTGAGAACAGTTAATACGACCTCAGGATTACAAGGACTGTGAGCAACTACCTCTTCGCTTTCGTTAACTACAGGGACAGTGTCAAGGTTCTCATTCAGTCTGACGCGAAAGTCCCTCAGATCCGTTCTGTTGAGACTGTTGTGGAAGAGGTACAGAATTTACTGGGCGTCCAGCCGCTGGTTATTGGCGATTGGTTCGAGAATGGTGATCAGCGGGGAATCGGTGTGTTCATCCATCGAAAGCACGCCAAACACTTGGATCAACTTGATGGCTATGAACTGGCTCACCCAAGACGCTTGGAGCTGATCTCTCGGCGTACAAACCTGGGTACTCTATTCGACCTCAGTTTGGATTGGCTCTCTGACCATAAATTCGCTGCAAGTTTTTTGGCTAAAAATTTGGAGAGATTACGATAAGCTAATAGCAGATTTTCATCGAACACTATTTAACACATATCTGAGAGGATAATATAGCATGGTTGATCAAAAGAAATTCAAGTATGAGACTTCTCTTAAGGCCCTGTTACTGAGTGTGGTCAAACAGGCACAGGCAGATGGTATTATCACTGCTGATGAGGGGGAGCTGATCAATTCTATTCAAATTGATGCTCGGGAATTTGAGGAGGAAATTGCCAAAGCAATAAAAGCTGGCAAAACAACCATGAAGGAAATATTTGTGGCCTCTAAAGATAAAATGATCCAGAATGCTACCGATACCGCTCGGAAAGATGGTAAGATTACTGAGGAAGAGGAAGCAATTATTAACAAACTTGTACGAGAACTCGAGAATATTGATATTGAGTGATATGGTAGACAATTTCTCTTTTGTTGACAGTTTTTTGGCTGGAAGTGCATATCCAAACTCCATTGATGATATTGATGAGCTGGGGTCCAAAGGGATCTACCATATTTTCAGCCTTACACCAAACTTGCCACTGGTATCAAAATATCTAGAGGGCAGAGATGTAACATTCCACCATTATCCCGTCTATGCCACTCCTGATGACCAGCAGATCGCGGACTTTATTGAGGCTATCAAAGATCTGAAGGAGTCAGGTCAGAAGGCAGTAGTCCATTGCCAGTGGGGCCAAGAA
>JAEOUB010000529.1 GCA_016839545.1 Candidatus Kariarchaeota archaeon
GTCAACCTTGCCCTTCTGCAACAAGTTCCAGGTGGTCTCAAGTTTTTTGTCTCCCTGTGGTAGCAGCCAGCCTTTCTGACCCACCAGGATACCATCCAGCTGTTTCTCGGCTATCAGCTCCTCGGCAACCTCTCGTACCAGGTGAAAGTCCTCATCCTTGCCGATTGACTCAGGCAGGTAGATGGCTTTCTCTCCAATCTCAAGCTCCAGCAGTTTCTTTCTGGCTGTTTCGCGTGGGTCTGATTTGCCAAATCCCTTGATAAATCGCATATGAGTGTCTGAGACTACTAAAAATAAAATGTGCCGATCTCGATCAGGTTCATACTCTCCTCATTATTCAGGTGTACGAATCCCATTTTAGAAAAACGAATTTTGCAGTACAGACTCCTGTATGTTCGATTTTCGGCTAATTTAATTGGCGCCAAAATCTCATGCCATTTGAGTACCTTCATAAAGGGTCACGGGTCATCGCGCACATGGAGTCCCGCATAAAAAACCTTGATCAGACCACACGCCCGAGGTCCAAGGTTGTAGACATCGCATCTACCATTGTTGCTGAGGATATCAATCCCAGTGACGATCGGATCCTCTCATGGATTGATCACAAACTGATACCCAACGAGAAGGATCTGTACATGGTCAAGACCGAGATTACCTCGAGATCTGCCGCATTCACAGAGATCATCACCAGTGATGAGGATGCCCTGCTGTTTGACGAGGTTGACCAGCTTTTCGCATTTGCCAGAACCCAGGATCTCATGATGATGAAAATGACCATCGGTCTCAACGATGACATCAAGCTCAAAGTTGCCACCATACTCCCCAAGAGTCACGCCAACAAGGCACTTATGCTGAGGAGAAACTTCTATCTCTCTGATCACGACTTTGCTGACAGCGATATCATCAGCTTTGACATGCCAACCTATCACAAGCGACAGGTGATTGTTGATCCGAGAGTTGGGCAGCGGGTTACTTACGTTTGCGGTATCGACTATTACGGAGAGCAGAAAATGAGCCTCCTTCGCATGGCCATGGAAATTATGCGACGTGACCGTGGTGGCCTGGGTCTGCATGCAGGCTCAAAAACCTACCATCTGACTGATGGAAGCACCAAGGGCGCTATCATTTTCGGGCTATCTGGTACCGGGAAGACCACACTTACAGCACATGATCATGGCAAGATTGATCCCATCAAAGATGTCGACATTCTCCAGGATGACATAGTCTTGATTACGCCGGAAGCAAAAGTATACGGCACGGAATACGGCATGTACGTGAAGTGTGCAGACGTGCCCGATCATCCTCTGATTACCAAGGCAGTTACATCTATCACCCCTGATCGTTCCGTGATTGAGAATGTCCATGTCGATGAAGACGGAACCATTGACTGGGACAATTATACGCACACCCACAACTCCAGGGCAATTGTGCCCCGATCCAATGTGGTTGGTGCTGCCGAGGACATTGATTTACCACAATTAAACTTGGTCCTGTTCAATACCCGACGTCCCGAACTGCCACCAATCGGTCGTCTCACCAGTGCAGCTCAGGCAGCAGCCTACTATGCATTGGGAGAATCGATTGTGACATCTGCTGAGACCAAGGATCCCGCTGTTGTGGGTACTGCCAAGCGTGTAGTTGGATTTGATCCATTCATACTTGACGAGATCTCCCTGAATATCAACCGAATGAAGAAGATCTTTGAGAACAATCCTGGGGTACAGGCCTATGTGGTCAATACTGGATATGTTGGAGAGGAATCCAATGACATCCGTGTTCAGGATACACTTGCCTGTGTTGAAGGAGTGCTCAACGAGTCCATTACCTGGAAATTTGATGAATCCTTGGGCTACGAGGTACCTGAGGATGTTCCCGGCATTGACTGGTCTCGATTTGTCCCTCAGAAAGTCTTTGGTACTGAGAAATTCAAGGAGTTGATGGTCCAGCTCCGTCAGGAGAGACAGTCACACCTCAATAAGTTCTCTGGTGTCGATGAGGACATCATCCGTTCAATCTAATGTTAAGATGTTAAAATGCTAAAATGCAAAATTATCAAAATTATCAAAATTGTAAATTCTCACGAAATTATTACACTTGTTTAGAAAATTGGCCTCACAGATCCAGCATACCTCTGAACTCTGCAATGCCATCTACCAGTTCTTTATCCTGTATTCGCAAAAAGCCCATGAGTATCAGCAGCTGAGCAATTCCAAAATCGTATTCAGAGACTTTGTCTGCATATTTATCGAGCCATGCTGCCAGATCATCTATAGGATTGTGTTCAATCCTGAGGAGCTTATCCATCACACTATCCACTTCATCCCCCGTCTTTCCTGAGATATCCTGAAGAAAGCGGTGGAATTGATCATTCTTGAGGATCTCTAGTTCTTCTTTCTCTTTGATTGAATTACCAATCATGAATATCTTTGCAGATCTTCCGTAAAATGTCTTGTATGACCTTCCTGTCCTACCTTCTTCCATTTTTTTGAGTTCAATTACTCTGTTGACAACTCCAAGTTTTTCCAATTCCTGCAAGTGGTAGTACAGAGAGGGTAGTTTTATGGTCTCATCCTTCTCAGAGAGGGCTTCAAGGATCTCATCTGCAGTCAGTACATATCTCTGTAAATCATTACCCTCAAGATTGTCTCTCAATCCTTCGCCTAGGATCTGGATGATGAATTTTCTGACTCCTTTACGCATTGCCTTGAAATCATCAACATTGAGAACCAGAAGGTGGGGGATCTGTTCCCTGTAAGTCAATACCTGGTCTCGAGACACATCCTCGAGAATGTAATCTGCAATGCTCACGGATTCTGCATAACACAATTACTCAAAAACATTTACCTGCCATAACAATGCTTTTATTGCATTATTCAAATAATGGGTTGCAATTGTTGAATTATTCAAATTAATATCAATAAAAATTGAATGATGTGATTTGAGTATTTACAATAGTCTATGGGATGATATTATGACATATAGGAAACTTGCTATCAAAGGAACAAAAACGAAAGTCGCTCCCCTCGGATTGGGGTGCTTTGCACTTGGAGGCTATTTCATGGGTGGAAATGATCGGTACTATGCATACGGCA
>JAEOUB010000005.1 GCA_016839545.1 Candidatus Kariarchaeota archaeon
ATTCTACAATGTGTATGATACGATCCAACTTGGGATGATCTGCCAAGCTAAGCATGAGCAGGTCAAATTTTGCAGTTCCCTGGTCAGTGAGTGTCAGGATGTAGGTACCATCGGAGTAGACGTGGTGGATATCACCGATCTTGATGAGTTTGCGGATCATGGCCTCGAATGCTGCCTGTTCTGGCAGTGAGAATTCCACGATCTGTGCCTGGCGCAGGCGTTCGTGGATTCTGCTGTACAGGTCGTAAAACTGGACCTGGTTGAGCTTCTGAGTCATGAGACCCAGCGACAACAGCAAGGTTTCGCGATATGCTAGGTATTGTCGATTGCGACTGATACCCCGCTCTCCCTGTTGTGTATCAATTGCCATGCGTATATAGGATATTGTTCTCCCCCTATTTAAAGGTTGAAGAATTCCTAGTATTTCGGTGGTATAAAATTATAATATACACGGTCATTGTGGGAAAAATAATACTTTCGCTCTCCTCTCTAACGGGGTGTTTTGTGTATATATCTTCGCCAAGATGTATATGCAATCTAGACAGATCACATTTGAGGACAGAGCCAATCCTTATGAGGTTGCCTGAACTCTACAACATATGGATGCAGAGACTGTGGCCGGCAGGATCCACTCCTCGTCTCACCTGGTGGTTTTCACCGGGGCAGGCGTCAGTACCGCATCAGGTCTGCCCGATTACCGCGGGCCAGAGGGAGTCTGGACCCTGCGAGACAAGGGACTCAAGCCCAAGCCAGTCAGCAAACCCTGGAACCAGTTTGAGCCCAATGCAGCACATTATGCTCTGGTGGACCTGCAGGAGATGGGCTATCTCAAGCACCTCATCTCCCAGAATGTGGAGAACCTCCACCTCAAATCAGGGATCCTACCACAAAATATATCCGAGCTCCATGGCAATTCCACTATCTGGAAATGTCTTGACAGCGATCATCGCTTCTCAGGGGATCAACTAGGCTGGGATGTCAAGAAGCTGGGTCGTGGCTATCGCACCAAGAAGCCCCATCCCGAGCAGCCTGATTGTCCCTCGTGTGGCTCCCGCCTCATCAATTCAGTTGTCAATTTCAATGATCCCATGCCTGACCTTGAGATGGAAGTCGCCAGGAATCATGCCAGGCAGGCAGACCTGTTTCTTGTCATCGGTAGCTCCCTCGCTGTCAATCCAGCTGCCTCGTTCCCGCGGATGGCACGAAAAAATGGAGCTGAGCTGGTGATTATCAATATGGGAAGGACCGAGGCAGATCATCTTGCAGATCTGCGGATTGATGCTGACTGCTCGGTATTTCTACCAGAAGTAATTTCTCATCTCAGGTCTCATAGCGTGTCTTGATTGAACTGTTGATATCCAGGGTCTCCAGTGCTTTGTCCACACTGTCTTTTGAGGTGGGATTGTCCTGTACATACTTGACCATGAATTCCTCCACCTCAGCCCTGTACTTGACACTTGCAACAATGACACTGGTAAGAGACTGTGCCTGGATAAAGGGATGCATCTTGCCAAAATTATCTAGGTTGGCAAGGAACCACTCCCAGATACCATCCTTGGCAGCATCATTCTGACACAGCACATTGACCGCAGTACCCTGACCACGTGGAGGCACCTCTTCAAAGGCAAACATCTGCAGTCTCTCAATCAGGACAGGATCGGTGAAGGTGTACATGGCCACCAGGTAGTACTGTTTCTCAGCTTCTGACTCTGCAGTCTTGAACTTGTTGGCAAAGAAATCCCAGTCATTTGTCTCCAGGGCACCCACCTGCAGCACTGCATTGAGGATATTGGCATTGATCTGACCACCATTCCTCACTATGGCAAACTGATCCATGGCAAACTGCTTGGCATCTTCAGAACCGAATTTGGCAGCTCTGAACAGGATGGGAGCTCGCATGATAGTGATAGTGTGGTGCTCTCCCTCACGGGGCTCATACCCGATTCGGGACAGCACACTGTTGTAAAACGGTCTGCCGGCAGCAGCCACCTTCTCCTTGGCATCGCCATCCAGCAGGTTATACAG
>JAEOUB010000530.1 GCA_016839545.1 Candidatus Kariarchaeota archaeon
GAGCCCATCCTCATCTATATCAGCGATCGTGGGATGGGTGAAATACACGAGCAATTCTTGTTTATCATTGAGACCATCGGCATCAATGTCTGCTTCTGTAGCCATGGAATCGTAGACAAATAATTCATCATAGTCAGAGAGACCATCATAATCTGCATCATACATCACAGGGTTGGTCTGGTTAGCCTGTGCCAGGAGGGCAAGACGAATTTCAATTCCATCAACAAGACCATCTTCATCTGTGTCAGGGTTGAGAGGATCAGTTTTCCGTAGCTCTGAACTCCCATTGGCAAAGGTGAACACAAATTCTGTCAGAAATTCTTGACCGTCAAGTGCACCATCATTGTCCATATCGGGATCCCAAGGGTCAAGATCATTGTCAATTTCAATCGGATCGTCAAGACCATCAAAATCAGAATCAGCCTCTGAACCATTGGTATAGGTCAAGAATACTTCAGTAAAATCATCGAGTCCATCCCCATCGGTATCATTGTTATTGACATCGAGACCCAATTGAAACTCGTCATAACTGTTGATACCATCATTA
Source organism: Candidatus Kariarchaeota archaeon (assembly GCA_016839545.1). Classification (GTDB taxonomy): domain Archaea; phylum Asgardarchaeota; class Heimdallarchaeia; order Heimdallarchaeales; family Kariarchaeaceae; genus Kariarchaeum. The sequence goes on from JAEOUB010000530.1 coordinate 548, forward strand.
TCAAGGTCGACATTTGCATCACCGACCCTGGGATTTAGACCGTAAAGTAATTCGAGATCATCATTGATACAATCACCATCAGTATCAACAAGTAAGGGGTCTGAAGTGAACCCAAACTCGTTGATACCATATACTTCTCCTCCATCTGAAATCCCATCCCCATCTGTATCGGATAGATTGGGATTGGATCCGTAGCCATTGGTTTCCCTGTAATCAGCCAGTCCATCCAGATCAGAATCAAGTATCTCGAATTTCTGAACTGATTGCCCATAGAGATCCTCATAGCCGACGTAAACATTGGCATCTGCATCTATGACAATTGGAAATGTCCCGGTGGCAGCACCTTGCATGACATCAGTACCAACGGAATCATCCCCATGAAGAAGTGAGAGAAATGTCACTCTTCTTGAGCTGTTGATTACACCAAAGAAGGCAGTGGTGAAGCCATCAATATTGTCAGATCCCTTGGCCGAGGTGGCATTCCTAGCCAACGGTCCCGTTACTTCGGGAATATAACCCGTTTCCTCGAATTGGGTGAGATTAGTATCTGAGAAGCCATGGTTCATGATACCGGTGAAATAGATGGCATTATTGACTACTTCAATGTTGGTGATTGCATTTGCAGAAGCATAGATACCTGACTTGTATACAGGAAACCTGTGGGAATAGGTTACCTCGTAATTGCTGGTATCAATAGAGAGAACATACCCTGTGTGAGGCTCATGGGCACCTGATTCACCACCTGAGTATGCGAAATAGCTGTTGGGATACTCATCCTCATGAGGGCTGACATATGGAAAATGTGACTCGCTAAGAAATACCTCTCCAGATACAAAGAGTGTGTTGTTGCCATAGAATTCAAGATCGTGGACTGCATCGTATTGACTATTGCTGCCGTACAACCCACCAAGGTGGGTGGCAGTGTGAAGACTTCCATTGGCCTCGAATGTGGCAATGAAACCATCGCGATAGTCAGCAATTGTTCTGGGGTAGATGCTGGTGGCCTCGTTGAGGTTGACAAGATCATAGATATTGTTGGGATAGAAGAGATTGGTGGGGACAGCTGCGTTTCCACTACCCTCGGTGAATCCGCCGATATATATCTTACCAAAGGGATCGATGGTAAGAGCTCCCACTCGCTGCATTGAATTTCCTAGACCTGAGTAGAGCCTCGACCAGTTAACCGTCAAATCAGGGTTGATGCTCATGAGGAATCCTTCCTGGTTGATAGTGGTGAGGTTGTTTGCAATCACCTCGGTGAGAACGTTAGAGACGCTCCATGTGGGATCTGTGGTACCGGGATAGGTCTGCAGTGGAAAGCCGATGCCCAGAGATTGATTCATCGAAGTTGTGGATCCCGTGATAATAATATTCCCGGAAGGATGGATTTCCATGGTGTCGGAGATGGCATATCGTCGTGTATCGTCAACGCGTCCCCTGGCAGTATTGGTGTGCATACCGAGGATTTCTAGCCCAAAGCTACCGATGGTGGCATTGGAAATCTGATCATAGCTTGTAGCATTTAGTTTCAACAAATAGATATCTGCATCAGGATTGCCACCAAAATAATCGGATGGAAAATAGCCATTTGTGATAACAGAACCGTTGTTTCCAAGGATTGCGAGAGAGCCATCATCCAAAAATTCCATATTGTAGAAGAGGATATTACCACCAGGGCTCTCCAGCATTGTAGCGTAATTGATCTGATGGGTTACAGGATCCATCTCTACTAGAAATCCAACATGTGTGGCGGTGGTTGCAGTGGTGGTCAATTCATTTCCCGTGGTGGTGAAGAGCTGGTTCAAGTAGGTCTGGTTGACATTTGTGTTGTCATAGCCCCCAAGAATGAGCAAATTATCATCAGAGGTTAGTTTTATGTCTGCAGTATAGGAGTACACACCAGATCCAAGAATACTGGTGAGATTATTGGAGAGAAAGTGTTGAGTATAAGCCTCTTGATAGGCATTGAATTCTCCTTCCTCAAAGAAATCAGAGTAGTCCTGCTGAGCCTGTGCATTCACTGTGATAGAAGGGGAAAGAGATGCAGCAGTTGTCTGGAGTGAGAGAGTGGGATGATGTATCTCTCTAGTTTCTACATTTTCTGATACTATCCCTGGAATTGAGGGGGTGACTATAGATGTCATGCAGAGTAGCAAGAAAACTAGAAACAGTTTATTCACACGGGCAGGATGAGAAGACGTATATAAACTATTTCTGACAATGTAGTTGGAAATATTCTGTTTTCGTATTATCGAATAAATGCAAAATTAATCAGTTGTGAGTTGTGTTGGTGGAGTTAAGCCCGTATCCGTGCCAGGTACATCCTCTGTGAGTACTCTATTGCCGCCAGTAGATTCTCCCGCTGGTAGCGATCATGCAGCTCAATCATGAGATAGGGAGGCCGCGGGAAATCTCGATGGATGGTTATGGGAAATTGTGTGCTCCACTGGTCCAGTTCTCGCTCTGAGATGGTCTGAGATAGCAGCTGGATCTTGACACTGTTTCTTGAGAGCCGTGGTCTGGACTCGAGGTAGTCGCTGGTGAGGGTGCTCGTGCTCATGACTAGTTGTATGCAATTGGGGTATATAGGCACGATCAGGAGAGAGTGGGTCGAAACTACCCGGGAAGGTTGACTGAAACTAACCCGATAATCGTCCAGATCGCCTCCATATTTTCCCCCGGTAGAATTCCCAGGTTTCACTACCGGAAGGATTGCATTTCTGAGAAGACGTAATAATAAAGATAGAATACCCCATGTCCCAATATTCTCGTGATTTGTGACGACTGTGGGGTCGATGCCGATAGGTGATAGAGATTACGATTCAGACGATTTTCGTTTTCGAGAGTATGGTGAAAATTAACCCCTCCAGAACAGAAACGACCTGGAGGGGTCAGAGCAACGATTGAGGCTTTGTTCAGTATCCAAATGTTTTGTACTAACGCTAAAAATCGACATCAATGTCGTGAGCATCTGAGAAGTCAGTATCGACATCATCATCGTCTGAGAAGCTGCCTGTCCACGTGAATTCCTTCTTGAATTCTTTCTTCAGGTCTTTCTGAACACCTTTCATAGCCCTGCGGATCTCATCACCAACGCCTTGCATGGACTCACGGAAGTCCTCTGCCCATTCATGCATATCAGACTCAAATTCCTCTCCATCAAAATCGAAATCAAAATCACCGTCAAAGACATCGTCAAAATCGAAGTTGAAATTAAACTTGCCCTCGCCAAAATTCATCTTACCAAGCTTTTTCATGGCCTTATTGATCTTCTTGTTCACTTTGCGTGTGATCTCATCACCCATATTTCCAAAGTTTGCAAAATTTCCAAAATTAGCTCCCATGGAACCCATGGAACCCATGGATGCCATTCCTGCCAGTCCGGCCATCATAGGGCCAATTCCTTTGAGAGTGCCCTCAAGTGATTTGGTGACATTCCTGACAATCTCCTCGGGATTGAAGTCCTTGCCATCAATCACAATGCCACCAGGACCAACGGAGATAGATTTGTCTCCCATGATGTTGACACCACGGTCACTGTCAACCATGATCAATTTGTCATACTCATCATCCTTACCTCGTTTGAGAACATAGACGCCTTCCTTGGCAACACGGATAGAGGCATCATCTGCCTGCACGAAAACCAGGTTTGAACGAGGGCTGATAATTAGCAGTCCCTTCTCACCCTCTGTAAATTCCTCGATGTTGACGTTACCCTTCATGGTTTCCTCACCATCGGTCAGCATGGTCTCCAGAAGTTGCTGTGCCTCTGCTGTGTCAAGATCCATCAGTGTCTCGGGCACAAGCTCTGTCAGGTAGGAGTCGTAGTCGAGGACAAGTGCGGCCTCAACTGCATCTTCCGTACTTTCTCCCCTGGCCCCATCTTTGGTATGTGCCATAAAATCTGCAAGCAGTGTAAAGGAATTGGGAACCAGCCATCCAAGACGGCGGGGTTCTTCGCCTCCACTCACAACCTCAAAGAACTGTGTGGCGTCAAGCATGAGCTTGATATTCTCGTGGCTGAACTCCTGTGAGGAGATGAAGCCTTTTCCTGATAATTGTATGTCTTCTATGTTGAATTTCATTGTAATCACCTAATTCTCCGTTAAAATTTGATCCAGTTTGACACGAGTTAATACCTCGCAGGCGGTTGGATCAGCCCTCCTCCTCTTCATTTTGACTGACGGCATCTGCATCGGATGCGATGTCATTGTTAATCTCATCGTCGAGCTCGGCATCAACCACCACTGGCTCATCGCCATCAAACTCGACATCGATCTCACGTTCCTGGGCATCCTCCTCACTGGTGAAGATAAAGCGTCGGAATAACATCTCGGCCAATTTAACAGCTTCGACGCCCAATTGTGTGATCAGGTATCGGCCTCTGGCACGTTCCTGGACGATAAATTTCGCCTCAAGTAGTGCATCCATATGGTGTTTGAATGTGCCGCCCTTGATCTCAGTGGATTCAGAGAGATCCTGCTGGTACATGGGTCCTTTCTCAAGGAATTTGAGTAACTTGAGTTTCTTCTCATCTGAGAGAGCTCCGGCAAGCATGGGAGCAATGTTGTAGAATTTCTCCAGCTCCTCCTCAGAGAGTGACTGGAAGCGGATGACACGGGCGCTCTCACGCATAGCACGTTTTGCCTGGTGTTTTGCCTCTCTGGCAGCACGGCGAACTTCGTGCTCATTTTTCTTCAGCTCATGTTTGGCCTTGTCAAGATCATGAGCAATACCGGAGAGATCAAAGCTGAACCCCTTTGCCATTTGTGACATTGAGGATCGCAGGTTCTCTGCCACTCCTGCCATCACAGATCCAAGGTAGTCGTTGAGTGTATCATCGACATTGAATTTGAAATCGTCATCATCCATCTCAATCTTGAAGGTCTTGCTTTTTGACTTGCCAGACTTGCCAATGTTGATCTCTTCCTCATCGGTGTCAGATCGCATGGCGTCCATGTCCGCCTTCATTTTTTGCATTTCCTCCTTCATTCGCTTCATCTCCTCGGCGAAATCTTCACTGTTGCCATTATCGTTGCTCATAATAATTCCCCCAGGATATCATACCACTTTCATCAGGGCGTAGATTGCTCCCCTTGTTCCGGAGAAGCGGTTCTCACGGATTTCATCAGACATTTCCTTGCGGAGTGCAGCCTCTATCTGTGAAAGCTTGCGATCCTGCTCAGAGTCTGTCGAGCTTGCGATGGTAGCTTTCAGGTTTGCAGATAGTTTGTTGATCCAGTTGTTTTGAATTTCGGTAGCCATTGTATTTTTTCTCCTTTGTAAGTTACTTACAGGTTTGTGTTGTTGTAAGTTTCTTACAACTTTCTATAAGAGCAGGTGATATATAAAGTTGTTGCACCTGTAATTTATCTCAACGTTTCTGTAATTAGCCATATCTTGCATTATAAGGGATTGAAATGCACTCTGAATTTATTTACAGTATTGTGTAAATGCTTTTCTCAAAATTTGGCGTCAGTACGAAACTGACAACTTTTCACCCGAGATCCACCTGCATCATCAATTCATTGACGGGTGTTCGATCACCCACCCCGGTCGAGGAAAAGTATATTGACGTCACAACGATATATGTCTCGTGGACACCCGCACTCTTATCGAGGAATACCGAGATGCAATAATAGAGTACATCAATGGACGACTGGATTTTGAGACCTACAAGTCACGAGTACTAGATCTGTTCCATGATGATGGGAAATTCGACATATTTTTTGTCAGAGAGGGAAGATACCTGACATTATGCGCTCAGGAGGCTTTAGATGTCACCCGTGATCATCCGACCAGTGGTATGAAGTTCAGATACATCAAGATGGTAGTGGAGGGAGACTTCGGATTCCTTCACATTGAACAGTACGGAGACAGTACCTATACACCAGGAGGACAGAACCTGACCGAGCCATATTCATTCGATCACA
>JAEOUB010000531.1 GCA_016839545.1 Candidatus Kariarchaeota archaeon
GTTTTCAGGTTGAACAATTGCATCATAGGCGACCTGTCCGATCTTGCCTCCAAGTATAACGAGGTACGTTGCCATTGTGGCAGCCATAAGTTTGCCCCATACTGGGGTTGACCACATCCTTATAGTCTCAACAACCATTAACAGAGAAATACCAAGTAGAATACCCAGTACGAAATCACGTGAAATTGTGGTGGAAACACCAGCCACAAGAACCATTAGCCAAAACATAAGCTGCTCTGAGGTGCTATTGTGGACATAGTACACTCTGAGTTCTGATAGCGTCATAAATAGACCGAATACAGTGATGATGATTCCTATTCCTAACTCGGCATTCGCATTGAACCAGACGGTCAACTCTCCAAAAGTGGGTAGCACAAATGTCTCCTCTAATTGGGTATATATTTTACTACCCATTGGGAAAAACGAAATGACTGAAATTGAATTATATTTTGGAAGGCATAAATTCCTCTAACGAATAGCAATTATCAGACTCCACCAAACTATTTGCAATCGAACTGTTTATATCACAAAAAAAATCTATTTCATGTGAGGCATTGAATAGTGGTAAGAATTGGATCTTATCAGGTTGAGACTGATATTCTCTACCGAGATGAATTCGTCTGGGTACGTAGGGTCTCTGATAGCGAAGCAATGGTTGGGATCACAGATTATGGTCAGGCCACATTGAAGGACATCACAACCATCCAGGTTCCCGCAGAGGGGCAAAGATTTGGTTCCGGTTCTGAGATGATGCTTATTGAATCCATTTCTCGAGACTATTCATTCAAATCCCCTGTTTCCTGTCTAATATTAGAAGTGAACAGAGATGTTGCTGCCGCTCCTGATATTCTAAATGAGGATGCTTTTGCAAACTGGATTGTCAGAGTAGAAGTTCTTGATCTTGGAGATTTGGATGTTCTCATTGATGGTGATGATATGGCTGACCGCATTCTTGAGGAAGTGGGCAGTACAGGTGAGGACAACCCTCCACTTGATGATGATTTTGATTATGAATCTGAATTTTCAATCGACTCCTCTGAATCCTACTATGAAGACGAAGATGATGATTACTGGTAATTTCCCTGAAGATTGAATAGCAGTGGATAATAGGATGGTATTATCCTTCTTTAAATAACTTTAATCGGAGTTATCTCATGGATGATGGGTTAAAAACCCGAGAATTTGTACAGGATTGGTTAAACCACTTCAATTATCCCTTCCAAGTGGATGTGAAAGTGAACTCCAAGGCCTCACTTGATTTTGTAATACCTGAGCATAGCATTGGGATCTATGTCATAGATTGGAAACGCCCAATATCGGTCCAGGTGGCAAACAAGGCAATTGCTATGAGGCAAGATCTTGATCTCAAACACCTCTATCTGATCGCAAGAGAAATTTCGGAGCCAGCAAGACGTACTCTAGATAGATATTCAAATTTCATCGTGACAATTCATCCCAACGGGCTTTCAGAATTGGCAATAGGTCTTGCTCGCACCTACCAAACTGCCACAAATAGTGTAATGTCATAATCAGTTGAACCTACTCGAGTAACAATCTTTTCATTCAGATCACATAAGGATTGCCTATGCTCGGGTTGAATGAAGAACAGGAAATGATCATCGAAACCGTCCGTGACTTGGTAAACGATAAAATCAAACCACGTGCCCAAGAATATGACAATACAGCTGAATTTCCATGGGATAACATGAAAGATCTTGCTGAGATCGGGATTGTTGGAATGACTGTTGCAGAGGAATACGGCGGATTTGGTTCTGATATGCTAACCTATGCTGCATCCATGGAGGAGGTATCGCGAGGTTGTGCCGCTACTGCAACTACTGTAGCTGGAGTAAACTCTCTTGCCATCGGTCCCATCCAAGAATTTGGATCTGCAGAACTGAAACAAGAGTTCCTCCCAAGATTCGTCGATGGTAGTACATATGGTGCTTTTGCCCTCTCAGAACCTCAAGCTGGAAGTGATGCTGCAAGTTTGACCACTCGTGCAGAACGAGATGGTGAGGATTTCATTATCAACGGATCGAAAATCTATATCACAAATGCGATTGTATCTGATCTTTTCATTGTCTTTGCACGATCTCTTGATGTCCCGGGAAGTAGAGGAATATCTGCGTTTGTAGTCCCGAAAGATGTTGACGGGATTCATGTACTCGATCCAGAGAAAAAAATGGGTATACGTGCTTCTCCGACCTCTGCAATGACATTTGAAAATGTGCGGATTCCAAAAGAGTATCTGATTGGAGAGGAAGGTAAAGGTCTTCGGTATGCATTGACAATTCTTGATTCAGGGCGGATCGCAGTGGCAGCTCAGGCAGTAGGTATTGCTCAGGCTGCAATGGATGACTCTCTTAAGTTTGCAAAAGAGCGAGAGCAGTTTGGACAGTCGATATCCAAATTCCAATCCATCCAGATGATGCTTGCCGATATGGATACTCAGATTCAGGCCTCAAGACTTCTTTATTATCAAGCTGCAGCGTTGAAGGACAACA
>JAEOUB010000532.1 GCA_016839545.1 Candidatus Kariarchaeota archaeon
ATATTGTAGCTCAATACTTTTACTTGATGTGATGTCCTGCTTTTTTGTGATAGTTGACATATGTTGCTATAATTTCAATATTATTTTATTCTTATTGGTCTCGAGTGAATACGTAATTCGATCTACAAAAATGCTTTTTGACAAAATTTATAGTATAATATCAACAAATCGTATATTGGTGTACGGTAAAAAATAGAGTGATGTCCGGTTTCATTTTATTTTAATGCAACGAAATAACTATGGTAAATATATCTAATTTGAGCAAAGGTATTGAAACTGCACCAATTCTCAAGCTCCCAACTCAGGCTCGAGTTCATTTTGGTGGGAGCGAAAATGCATAGTCATAGGTATAATCAACCCACTTACGCACAATATCCTCGTCGTTACTGCCTTCCTCGTCAATATACACCATTCCTCGCATTGGCTTGCCAGTGAAATCCATCTCCGTCATGTGCGGCTTGGACATCACCTCTTCGTAATTCTCCTTACCAATCCTCAACATCACCTTGTTAGTTGTTACACCACAGGCCATATTGCCGTTGACAAGAAAACAGAGGCCGCCGAACATCTTTTTCTCGCTGTATCCTGGCCTGTCAGATAATTCATCTCGTATCTGTTGTGCCAATCCTTCATCATACACCATAGAGAGCTATGCTCGTGATTTCTATTTAAACGACGCGAGAGTTGTTTCAAACTGAATGCTGTTGATATTACATCTCAATAATTACACGGACTGCATTTCCACCTCGAAGCACCTCAAATGCCTCATTGATCTGGTCCAGTTTGAACCTGTGAGTTATCAGTCCGTCAAGTGTGATTTTTCCAGTCTCTATTAGGTAAAGGATTCGTTCAAAATCCCTTGGCGGACACCCTAAGCTTCCTATCAGTTCCAGCTCCCAGAACATTATCTTGCCTGATTGAAACCCATCCCATTTCTTAGGTGAGTATCCCACAGCTACCATCTTGCCGCCTGGACCAAGACTGTCGAATGCCATCTGTTGAGTGACTGGGTTTCCCACCACCTCGAATGCAACCTCGGCACGCCCGAAATGCTTCTTGATCGCACCACGTAGATCTTCAGTTGAGGGATTGACGGTGATTGCAGCACCCAATTTCTTTGCCAGTGCAAGCTTGTCATCTTGCAGGTCTACTGCCATAACTCTAGCACCTGCAAAATTGGCAAACTGGATGACATTGATGCCTACACCTCCACATCCAATGACTACTACTTTCTGACCTGGTTTGATCTGTGCTCGATTGATGACCGCATGATAGGGTGTGGCAACCGCATCAGCAACGATTGAGACATCTGCCAAGCTTAGTCCTTCGGGAACCTTCACCACATCTTTCGCCTTAACTGCAATATACTCTGCAAACGCGCCATCTATATGATTTCCCAGCATCTGTTGTCTTGAGCAAATAGTTTCTCTGCCTGCAAGGCAGTACTCGCAGGTGCCACAGGTAAGTACTGGAGGTATGAGAACAGGATCACCGACTTCAAAGCCGGAAACATTCTTTCCGACTACTTCAACAAGTCCTGATGCCTCATGACCCAAGATCAATGGTTTCTGCTTGAAAGTTGGAGTACCCTCGATATAGCCCTCATCTGTATGGCACACACCACATGCTACCACCTTGACTAGGATCTCGGTATCACTGGGCTCTGGTTTGTCGATCTCTTCAATTTTCAGGGTGTGGGATCCGTCAAATATTGCAGCTTTCATACTGACCATGCTCCGGTATGCCTTGATATATTTTGTGTAGTTTAAAACTTCAAACGATTGTTTCACTGATTCAGATTGCCCATTCAGTAAACTCGGGATGAAAGGAATGATCTTCCCGAAAATTCAGTAAGCCAAATATGGAGTACCCACTATTGATATAAATTATATATTTACGTCAGGGGTCATGGATGAGATAGTCACGCAATACAATATACGTCAGGCCACACCTGAGGATCTTCCTCAGATAATCACAATAGATCAGGAGCTAGGTGGTCTTAACCCAATGCTGGAAGAAAAATTTGGAGAGTTGCACGGACATCCCGAAGGTCATTTTCTCGTGGCTGAGTTCAAAGGTGAAGTGGTGGGTTTTGCCGGGGGGATTATCAGGCACAATGAGTTCGGAGAGGCAGATCCAATAGGATACATTACACATGTAGGCCTTCGATCAGATTTCAAATCCAAGGGTATGGGGAGGATGCTGGGTGATCAGCTTATAGAGGTGATGTCTGAGCAGTGTGAGCGTTTCAGAACTATTCTTGGATTTGACAGAATTGATCTTCAATCATTCTTCAATCATCTTGGTTTCAAACGAACTGATTACTTGGTATACGAGAGTTAAAGTGAATAGGTCACTGTATCGAGGAGAGCCAGCAACTTAGCAGTTGTGTTGAGATCTTCTACTTCAAGGAATTTAACACGTAATTGCTCCATTTCCGATGTATCAAACCGACTCACGACAAGTTCTGGGAAAAGGGTATCCTCTATCTCGATATGGCGTCTGATGAGTGAACCATAATCTTGTGCATCATCTGAGAAGGATGTTTTGGCAGAAATTCTTCCAACAAGTCTTCTACCCTCAACATGTTGTGCCTGCAATTCACCAATCGGAGAGAACTCACCCTGGAGTGTCTCATCTTTCTCAAACAGCGCAGTAAACAGGAGATCCTCCTCTTTTTGATGATGTCCTACATCTGCATACTGTCGAAAGAAGTGAACCATATTGTCAATGGGATCAACAAGCAATTCTCCTTTCTGCGCAATTCTGGCCAAACGATCAAGGAGATCAACTCCCCTGAGTATGTTTCTATGCTCCTCTTTGAGGATCTCAACGGGGTCCATCATATCACCTAGTCAAATAGCATACTCTCTACGAATGTCTCGAGACTCAATCTGATATTTTCATATCCAGAACCTCGCTCTTCATATTCAATATGGACCGATGATATGTCATTATCATGTAGAATATGCTGTTGCAGTACCAGATCATCCAGAGCTGGTTCACAGAATTTTGCCGTCAGAAAAACCACTCCATCGGCTTTGGCTGCTTTTACCCGTTGCATCATAATCTCGCCTTTTTCACCCTCATGAAATCGGGTGGCGAGTTTCGCTCCCTTGTGAATATAGGACTCGGCGAGTGCCCCAATTGGATCTTCGGCCTCAGGATCAACATCATCAGCTAGATATCTGCGTCCAATCATAAATTCATCATCAATGACATAGCAACCCACCATCTCAATGAGTTCAATGATATCCTGAGGAGGTTGCTCACAGAAGTTGCCTGTGATCACCACTCTAATAGCGTCACGTTCATTTCTCTCTGTCTTCTTGATTTTCTCTAGATATTCTTCCAACAGAGCATTATGTCGTGATACATCTATCACGCTACCTGCTCTCATTACGAGGTAAAGATCTGCCAAAGGCACATTCCAAGGCATCTCAGATCGATAATCATAGATCTCTCGTTGTAGTTCCCGGTTTCTATTATACAGGCGGATAGACTCTCTCAAATTATCGATCTCAAGAGTTTCATCTGGGAACAGTGTTGCTATCATTTCACGATATTCTTTGCTGAGAAACTTGACTGATCCCGATGACTCAAAATTCTGTGACAAATGCAACATATAGCTCGGCTTCCCGGATCTTCTGTCAAAGATACCAGATAGATTCCGGGCAACATCACAGATAAATGGGAATACGTATCCATCGAAATATTTGGAAAAGACCTCTGAGCCCAGCATGAGTACAGTTGTGGATTTTGATATACTGCAGCTGACGCTCCCTAAGATGGCATCCGCATGGGAAATCGAAATCTTCTCTCCACCTCCAAAAAGATTGACAGGGAGATGACCCATGGCATGGATCAACTCAGGGGGGACATATACAGGGAATGTTCCAACTACCTTTTTTCCGGGGTTCTGAGCCCTCCATTTTCCAACCTCCTCGAAGTCAAGATCATACACTGCTTTACTTAGATCTAGACTCTCTAGAGGAATGACGGAATCAACTGTCATACTCCTACATTATTGGCTATATTTATGATAGTTTTTGGTACGGGATGGACACATGTACAGAAAAATATTGTATACAATAAATTTCGTAGTCAAAAAATTCATGAAGCTGAACATTTGGCTCAATTTTCTCTCCTACCTCATGAAGACAGATTAAAGAAGAGGTACTCACTCTATTTTGTATGGATCCTGACCATGCCATTAAGAGGTTGATGTATGCCCTTCCTGAAGGTATGGTAATGACGAATTCAAGGAATTATCAAATTGGTAGTGTCTACGTCCAACGAGGAAATAAGATCCTTGGATTGTGTTTGGATCGAGTGCCAGAGAAAGTGTTACATGATCTTGAGCTGGATCCTGACACTTTTCCAGACCTTATTGATCTCGTCGTTCGCTCTACCTCTCTTCGTGACTTGCCTTCATGGGTTCACGAGTTTAATCAGGTGGAAAATCTTATTCTGAAAGGTCTTGATATGCAAAAACTTGCACTAGATCTTACCGACTTTAGGCGTTTACGCTTCCTTGCAATGCCCAATAACTCACTTAGTGAACTACCTTCGCTGGATGCCAACAACATCTTTCGTCTCAATCTAAACCGCAACAGGTTTGAGGAATTTCCCCAGAGTGTAACAGAATTACCTAACCTGGTCTCATTGATGATTGACGAGAATTTCCTGACATCAATGCCTGATTCCATCGCATCCTCAGTCATGCAGGCAATCAGTGCAGAGAATAACCAGCTTTCTACTTTCCCCGGATTTCTTGAACACCAAATGCAGTTACATTCTGCAGATCTTTCACGCAATTTCATCCAGGAAATTCCTCCTTGGATCACACACTTCACTGAGTTGGAATACCTGAATCTCGGTTGGAACCAGATCAGGATTGTACCTGAAGAGATTGCCTCTCTTACACGTATCAGGCTCCTTGAACTACAGTCAAATCCTCTGGAGGACTTCGATATCTCCTGTCTTTACGGCCTTACCAATCTTGGCATCCTGAATCTTGAGGATACTTTCAGTCTAACAACAATTCCAGAAAAAATCAGAGCATATCGGAAATTATTTGATCTCAAATTCGTAATTAAATATTGAAAATTGAAAAATCAGTTTGTCATGCTTAGAGGTAGATGATTTAAATTTCACTTATCGCTCAAATTTTGTCTACCGTTTGAAAAGTATCAGAACAATTCACTTTTAAAAATCCAAACCGGGGCGAGATAAGATAGGGTTACAACCAAACTTACACCGTTACTGAGATCATTATAAATGTTCAAACCAACGGTGATGATGTACCCTATAATGAGGAGAACCATACATGTCTGAAACAAAACAAGAACCAATTCTCAAACTCGATGGATTGAAGGTATACTTCTTCACGGAGGATGGTGTCGTCAAAGCAGTTGACGGTGTCAATCTTCAGATTAACCCAGGAGAAGTAGTCGGTCTCGTAGGAGAGTCCGGTTCAGGAAAGACTGTAACTGCAATGTCTA
>JAEOUB010000533.1 GCA_016839545.1 Candidatus Kariarchaeota archaeon
CATGAGGTTCTAGCTCAGAATCTACTTCCAAAAGGATTTCATCGATGTCTCTTGAATGATCTATTACAGCCAGATAGTAGGCAAACTCCTGGGTATAAATGATTGAGAAATTAACCTCTACACCGTTGTTCAATTCAATTCTGTGAAATTCTGCACCATCCCATTCACTAGCAACCAATTCTCCATCAACGCTTGGTAATGCCTGGCTGGGTATTGCAAAACTGAGGCTCATGAAAACTAAGAAATAGACTAAGAAAAGCCGTCGCACAACATTGCAATATCATACTTCTATGTAATAACTTCCATTTGGTTGAAAACAATATTTCAGGAATTGAATTTGGACGAGGCAAAATTGTAGGACACAATATTTTTAACATTTTTCTCGTTTATAGTAGTGAGAGAATGAGTTTTCCTACCTCTGAACTTCCTGCAATTGTCATAACTGGGACAATGAAGGATAAGAAAACAGATTTTGGGAACTCGTTTGATCCGGACTATATCACAACTGAAGGGCAATATCGTGCTCTATACATGAAACTATCTCGAATTATGAATGACAACGATTTTCAGTACAACCAAAAATACGCGGTAGATAGCACACAGATGGTCTATTTTGCTGCAAATCAAGCCATTGATAATCCAGTATTCTATGCTGTTGTTGCATCTTCTGAGATATTATCTGATGGTTTTGCTGAGAACCTATTCACTGTGGCAAATCGTGGTGGAATATACTCTGCTAAGAAATTCTATGAGGAATTACAGTCACTGGACAAATCAGAGAGACATGTAGTCGGAGAGGAGATCAGTTCGGAGCAAGCAAAATCAATTATTACATCCCTGGTGATAGCACCAGAAAATGTGAACTATGTAAACCTTGTACTTTCTTCACTTGCAAAGGCTGATGTCTATGGTGGTGACAATGTCTTCACAGATGTCATCCGGTTACTGGGTGAGATTCCCATGGGTATTGATGCAGATATCATATTAGACAGCTGTTTTCAAATCGCCAGAAAGTATGACAAACTCAATCTGCTGGATCGATCTTTTCAGATCTACCAGATGATTGCAGATATGGCTATGCAGTTTGAGAGATTGCCCCTGATGATCACATCTCAGATGAGGTGTGCTGTAATTGCGAGAAAGCGTCAGGAAAACCCAGAAATCATTCTTGATCTTCTCAGTAACATTGATGATGGTTCGCTCGAGGTAGCTCAGCAAGAGGAACGAGAGCTATTCTACACCCTTCAAGGGTATTGTTTCGATGTTATGGGACAAAAAGAACTGGCAGAGGAACTCCATTATATGGCAATCATGATTGCTGAGTCAGAAAGCTCTCCTTCCATTCATGTGGCTGAGAGTCATGCATTTTTGGGAAGTGTGGCGAGTAGCAGGTATGAACCTGAAATCGCCACGCGACAGTACATCACAGCCTCAACTATCAGTCTATCAAACAATGATCTGGATATGTCAAAATTGTATTCTCACAAGGCTGCTCTTCAAGAAATTCGATGGGCAACCTATTTGGCATCAACTGCTATTGTGATGAATTCCAATGCAGATCTCTCCAATATTGAGTTCTATGCCTGGCAATCTATGAAGAGACTCGTCAATGCAGTCACCCATTCGGATCGCGATCGACGTACTCTGGACATTCTTGAACCAAGTGCAGAGGTGTTGAGAATGATCAAACAGGTATTCCCAAAATCTTCCGAATACGGAATGGCAACTATCAACGAGCTGGAACAACATCTTGGTTTCATAGGTGAGAATGCACTCCCGCCTGATCAGGAGAAGGAATTGTTCAAATTCATATCGAGCAAAATCTCGGCCATGCTACCACTTCCACCACCTGTCATTTTGCTGATTGCAAATGATGGTCGGTTGATCATAGGTGGTGAAATTGGTAAAGAACAGTGGGACCAGAGTATATTGACGAATGATATCCTTTTCTCAGGTGCGCTCAGTGCAATTATGGCAATTATCTCAGAAGTAATCAGCGGTGACGATCCTTTGAGAATGCTAGATGCTGGTCAGACTCAAATCATGATCGAACGTACAGATGTCTGTATTGGGGCACTTCTTGTGGACAGAGATCTCAATATCCTCAGGAAAGCCCTAATTGAGGTACTCAACATGGTTGAGCTGAGTTACCCTGGTCTGGCAAATTGGGATGGATACTCTATTGATTTCAGTGATCTCCAACCTCGGATTGAAGCTATCTTTCAGAAGGCAATGGAAAATCTCTCGAGTTAATCTGATCTGTAAAATATCTTATTCGGGCGTCCCCGTACAAGGTGATAATGTGTTGTGTTGTTCTCAGAGATGTCTCGAACATACGTACGGGCTGTAGATTGTGGTATACTCAAGATCTGAGCAATGTCATTGGTAGAGAACTCCTTTCCAGGATTGTTTTTCAACAGAAAGTCCACCTTATCTCTGATAAGCCCGATTTCCTGTATCCCCTCAATTTGCACCTCGGTGAACTTCTCCTGTGGAATGTTATCCTCGATGTATTTCTGTGCAGCTCGTACGACAAGTTTTCTTCTCTCATGCTCATTCAACTTCCTAAATGAGTCTGATGAGGCCAGTTCCACCATGATCTCCAAAGCTTCAAGTGTGAGCTGGGTCATTGTTGTTCCGTACTGACCAGCAGTATGCTTCACCACTGCCTGAAAATCTTTTTCCCATCTTTGAGATATCGCTGTCTTCTCAGATACCATGTACCTGTGTAACCCCCATTAGACGTCTTTCGTTCTGATTTAAGAATTCATGGGATGTAATTTATTCAGTTCTTCGCGATTTGCATTACAAAAGATCAACCAAGTGAAGAACTCTGCAGCATCAGTTTTTCAACCAGAAGCTATGGTTTAAATAATGTAGACCTGATAATGTAATAGAAATAAGCTAAATTACAGCTTAGGAGCGATTATTATGTCTACACCAGCTACTACACAACCTGTTGTCCTGACCACTGATACCTTCGACGAATTTGTTGAGAAAACACCCATAGTCCTTGTAGATTTCTGGGCAGAATGGTGTGGCCCCTGTAAAATGGTTGGCCCCATCCTTGACGATCTTGCAAAAGCTTACGAGGGCAAAGTTTGGGTTGGCAAAGTCGATGTCGACAGCCACCACACGCTTGCAGCCAAATTTGGCGCTTCCTCTATTCCAACGTTCTGGGCATTCAAAGAAGGTTTGCCAGTGGGACGCTTTGTCGGAGCACAACCTCGACCTGTATTCGAGAACATTTTCAAGCAACTCATCGATCTCGATATGGATGAAGTGCGTGCAAAACAGGCAGAACAGGCTTCAACCTAGAATTCTTTGATTTTATTCCAAAAATTATCAGTATTGTCAATCATCAGAAAATGACCCCCTGCAAATTCTTCAAATTCAGCTTGTAGCATGTCATTTCTGAATAATTGGGATGATGTACTTGGCCAAACATCATTTGTACCGGCGATAACTAGAACCGGAACATTCACTGTTCTGAGAGCTTTTCTGAAATCAACCTTTGGTATTACGTGCTGTGCAAGGAAGACATAAGCCTCTGTACCGATTGATGATGCGTTGTCCATCAATTCCTTGGCAGCATCATGATTGACAGGATCAAAATAGGTGGCAAGACTTTGAGTAAATCTTGTTCTCAATGACTTTTCAGTTGTCTCGCCTCGGTATTGATCTAGTGCCTGACGAGTAACCTTGTTAAATTTCTCACGAATATTCCAACCCATAGTTTCTCGATATTTTGCGTTGGGAGAGGTATTCACCAGGATAACAGAGCTCACATGGGAACTGAACTGGATGGCATACTGCTGAACCACAAATCCGCCTATTCCGTGACCCATCAAGGAAATTTTGTCAAGGTTTAACTCTGTCCGGATGGTATCAATCGCTGATGCCATAGATGCCAATTCCAGCTCGTTCTCTGACTCCAGGTCTGACTTTCCATGTCCTGGTAGGTCGATCAGGATGACCGGTCGATCAAAGCCCTCTGATGGTAATGAATTCTTGATATAAGACATATCCAGAGGCGATGTATGGACAATGACGAGCGGTACACCGTCACTCCCCTCGTACAAGGTTTCATAATGGATTGCCATGCAATGTCTATCTCTCCCGTCCTAATTAAGAAAGAGATACAGTCAGAACTGTGATGTACTATGGACATGTTCTCCGGGTAGTACCGGATATTATATACAAAATTTTGCGTATAACATTCATGCTTGAAAACCCACAAGATTTCGCAATAAAATCCTTCATGGACTATCTCACAATTGAGAAAGGATGTTCAACCAATACAATCAAAGGCTACTCACATGACCTGGAGAGTCTCATGGATTACCTGACCACTAATGGTATCGGCGATCCCAAGATGTTTCCATGGGACAAAGTTGCACTTCTCCACCTTCGTGGCTTCCTAGCACATCTGTACAATCAGAGAGATAACAAGACCTCCTCCATCCACCGCAGAGTCTGTTCAATCAAAGCCTTCTTCCGATATCTCCAGGCAAATCGGATGATTCAGGAAGATCCTGCCAGTGAACTGCAATATCCCAAAAGGCCCAGTTCACTACCTAAGTACATTGCCAAAGACTCAATTCAAGCACTGGTTGATGAGGCTAAGAACCCTCTTCACAACGCAATTATAGAGGTTCTCTACTCCACAGGTGCCCGTTGCAATGAACTGAGGAGTATGAACCTTGAGGATATCAATTTCGAGGATAACTCAATCACTATCCGAGGTGGTAAAGGTGGCAAAGATCGGATAGTCTTGCTCTCCAAAAGAGCTGGACCCATTTTACGTGAATACATCAACAATTACCGTAATACCCTGATGTCAAAAGCCGCAGATCGCAAAGAATTACCTCTGGACTCTCAACAGGCAGTATTTGTCTCCAATCGAGGTACCCGTATCTCAAACAGAACCATTCAGCATTTCATTGCCAAACTCTCTGAAGATGCCGGTATCAAACGAACCACACCACACATGTTGAGACATTCATTCGCCTCTCACCTGGTGATGAAACAAACCAACATCCGTGTCGTCCAGCAACTGCTCGGGCATGCTTCCCTTGATACAACTCAGATCTATGCTAATGTATCATCTGAATTCGTCAAGTCGGAATTCGAGGACAAGCTCAACTTCTGATAACCCGTTTCACGACACAATCATTTTTTAGATCTCTACTATCAGTTAACCTGTGACTCAACTACGAGATACTGATTTCTCATCCAAATCCGCGCCGTTCCAATATGCGCCTGATCTTCTACTGGAGCCAACCCACATGAGGCTTGAACTTGATCTGATGATCGAGTTAGATCGTGTTGAGGGGACTAACACCATCACAGTCCGTTCTAATCGAGATGGTGCAGCTTCGATGAAACTCGATGCCGTAGATTTTGCAGAAATTAGAGTTGTAGATCAGGATATCTCCTTCAGCTATGACTATTCCCATCTGACATTGAAGTTGGAAACTCCCATGGCAAAAAACGAAACTCGGGAGATTACCATACGATATGTGGTAGAAAATCCCGTAGCGGGCCTGTACTTCTCCCATCCAGACACTCACTACCCCAACCGTCCCTTGTATGTCGGCTCTGACCATGAAACCACCCGGGCACGTCATTGGATGCCCAGTATTGATCATCCATCAGTCCGGACAACGTTTGAATTTGTCCTCACCAGTGATGAGTCCCACACAATACTCGCCATTGGCAAGAAAATCAGTGAAACAGTAGAGAATGGCAGAAAGACAGTTCACTGGAAACATGACTTCCCATGTCCAACGTATATCGCTGCAATCGCTGCAGGTGAACTGACTGAATTTGTGGATACTGATGCTAATTCAGGGGAAGGTATGATACCCGTTGCCTACTATACATCCAGCAATTACTCACCTGAGAACCTGAAATTATCTTTTGACCGCACTCCAAAAATGATAGAATGGTTCGTAAACAAATTTGATATCAGCATTCCATGGGCAAAGTACTATCAATTCGCATTTCTACGCATTTCAGGAGCAATGGAAAACCAGTCTCTGGTCAGCTGGGGTGATTTTGCAATTCTCAATGAGGAAACTCACGGGCAATTAGGTACCGGCATCGATGACGTCAATATACACGAGATGGCGCATACATTTTTTGGCGATACGGTTGTAATCCGCGATTGGAGTCATGCCTGGCTGAAAGAGAGTTGGGCCACCTATTGTTCTACACTCTGGTATGAGGATTGGTTTGATCGTGATCACATGTTGCTGGATCTCTACCATAACGCCATGGGGTATTTCTCCGAGACGAAGCGGTATATCAGGTCTGTTGTGACTCGCAAGTTTGACTCCAGCTGGGAGTTGTTTGATAATCATCTCTATCCAGGTGGAGCCTGGAGATTACACATGCTGCGGAGGCTTGTAGGTGACACTCAGTTCTTTGCTGGTGTCAAAGAGTATCTGCGGGAGTACCGTGGAAAAACAGTTGAAACCATCGATTTCATGCGTATGTTAGAGAAACATTCAGGTATGTCTCTGAGTGAATTTTTCGATCAGTGGATCTATCATCCCAAGGGTTATCCAAAGATCAAGCTCTCGTTCTCCTATGATCAGGACAAGAAATTAGGGACGTTCACAGTTGAGCAAACCCAGGTTGATCTCGGAAAGACCGACATTTCTTCGACTCCTTTCAAGTTTGATCTTGACCTTGCATGGTACCTTGATGGTCAGTATTACACGGACACAATTGCGATCAGTAACAAATTCCATGAGTTCAC
>JAEOUB010000534.1 GCA_016839545.1 Candidatus Kariarchaeota archaeon
GACGAGTGCCTCACCAATTTGTGCGGTTGCATTTGCATTGATCTCATCAAAGATAGCCTGAGGATCTTCTTCTCCGGGGAAACCAGAGGTCGTGGCATCTAGACCTGCATCAGTTACTTTTAACTCGAATTTATCACCAACATTGATGTCAAGAGGTCTGTATTCCTCACGAGTTAGATCCATATCGATATCAATGAGGACCTCATTGGTGGTGGAATTGGTTAGCATCAGGTTTACTTCCTGTGCAATACCACTTGGCTTCTTGTAAGAGACAATGCCGTCCAATACCAAGGTGGCATTCTCATCAATCTCCAAATCAACAAGACTGACCTTAAACTGGCTTGCATCATTCAGCACGGTGAGTGATCCACTTGGAAACTGTGAGGCTAGCTGAGTAAATATCAGTTCGTGGAGATCGAAATCATTGTTAAGAACCAGCGGAATTGGTAGAGATGGTCCTACGTTTTCCATAGACACATTAAACATAGTTGAGGTGGAGAAAAGGTAAGGAATAGGAAGTCCCATTCCAGCAGGGACAGTCTCCACAATCGAAGTGCCTTCAATCGTGGCGTTTACAGTGACTGCCTGTCCTAGAATGATTCCCGTTGCAATATCAACAGTAGGCATATCTCCTACCAATTGAGAGGTGCCATCCCAGTAGGTCATGTTCTCAAGATTTTTGTCGAGAACCTTGACATAGATCTGGCTACCTTCCAATCCGCCGGTAACTGACAGGGAATTATTTGCATCAAATTCATCACTAACACCAGTCAGATCAAGAATTTGCTGGAAGGATGGAAATTTGGTTAGCGTGTAGAAGTAGGTATCACCTGCTTCAACATCTGCATCGATAGTCCCCTGAGCGGTGGTAGTTGAGTTGAGTCCAAGATAAAGACCGCTCAACACCAGCAGGGAGATTAGTATAATACTAGTTTGTTTTTTCTTCATGGTTTGAACACCAAGAGTAATTATTCGTTAGTGATGGTTCCGCCTTTATATACCATTGTAATTAAATCTAATATTCAATTTGTGGATTATATCGAGCATCAGACACTGTGAAACTAAAATGTGAATATGAAATATAACATTATTGATAGTATTATACGGTGATATAATGGAGCAATTATCCGATGAGTTCAGCAAGGGAATCAATAACAGGGACACTAGGATACTCCCCCCACTTTCCTGGACTTTCGCGGGTTGATGCAATACCGGTCCGTACAACGATTGCAGGGATGTCAGCACGTATTGCTCCCAGAATATCTGTCTCATAGCGGTCACCAATCATTACACAATCAGCTGGTTTCAACTGATAGCTCTGGAGAACAAATTCATACCCAAAGAGCTCTGGTTTGCCAAGTATGATCTCCGGTTCAACATCTGTACTTGCAATTAAAGCTGCGATCATGGACCCAGCTCCAGGCTCTAAACCTCGACTTGTCGGAAAGGAGGTGTCAGGGTTTGTACCCACAAAACGACAGCCACCTCGTATTGCCCGTGTTGCTGAAGCAAGTTTTGAGTAGGTCAAGGTTCGGTCCATTCCCACAAGAACGAGTTCAGGTTCTTCATCAGTCCACTCAATTCCATGCTCTGCCAGCAGATCAATAAGACCCTGTTCACCTACAACCAATACTTTCGATATACCTTCACGTTTGCAAAATTCAACTGCTAACATACCGGAGTTCACAATATTTGACACCATCAATCCTTTCTCGTGATAATTCGATTTCATAGTCTCAGGATGCTTGGTCGAATTATTTGATAGCACTACTACAATTTTACTTGTCTCAAGTAAATGGTTGATGAGATCGGCAGCCCCAGGTAAAGGAGCTCCTTCTTCTACTAGCACACCATCGGAATCGAATATTACCGCACGGGCAGAGGAGACCATCTCTTGGGGTGAAGGATCCATTGTTGAACCTTTATCCTATGGTAGAAAATGATTTCTAATGTCCATACATGGTAATGGTATGATCCCTGAAAAACTAATGTCTATTCGAGAAGGTTTGGTCTATATGAACCACGCCGCGATTGGTCCTATGCCGACCCGAGCACTAGTTGAGCATGTTCAAGGGTACGGACAACTAGCAGCAAAAGGAGAGGCAGGATTAGACTTTGAAGGGATGATTACCAAGTGGGATGACGTTCGTAAACAATTTGCCTCACTCATCAATGGAAAAACAGAAGGAGTGGCTATTACAACCAATACTGCGTCAGGCTTGCATCTGGTGGCTGATGGTCTGTCCCACCTGTTCAAACCTGGAGCAAATATCGTTATCAACGAGATGGAATTCACGACCAATTCCTATCTATGGCAAAAAGTATGCAAAAGGTATGGTTTGGAATTACGGGTCGCACCTTATGCCAACCATTTCTCACAGCTTGAAACTCTAATTGACAATCAGACGGTCCTGGTGAGTATTTCATTTGTTCAATTTTCCAACGGGTACACAGCTGACATGGAATGGATCTCTAGACTTTGCAAGGAAAATAATGCCTTTTTTGTTGTCGATGCAATTCAAGGTCTCGGAGCCGTTCCATTTGATGTAGAAAGAATGGGAGTGGATTTTGTGGCTTCAGGAGGGTACAAATGGTTAATTGGGCCTCTTGGGAGCGGTTACTTCTACGCCAACCCACGACACGATGACATCTTTGATTCTGTTATGGTTGGATGGTTTGGCGACCGAGACTTCTCACGGATGACACATCACAATTTTGAACCCTGGCCGGATGCCAGACAATATCAGACCTATCTGTCCCCGATGTTTTTCACACTGAGTGAGAGTCTTCAGCAGATTATGAACTGGAAGGTGAATGAAACACACCGGCATGTGAAATTATTGATCGATCGATTAGTGGAAGGCATCGCTGGTACCCCATACTCGGTAAATACAGTCTTGGAAGAGAAATACCGAAGTGGGATTATCAAGATAGATCACCCGGATGCAGAAAATATTGTAGAAAGGCTGAAGCAGGAGAATATCATTGTGTCCTTGCGCGATGGAGGAATAAGAATTAGCCCTCACCGACATAATACCGAAGAACAGATGGATTTGGTAATTAATAGCTTAAAACGGGCGATCTAAAGCACTCAAGGCTTTTAGACTTCCTATTTTCTTCTCAAGATCACCAGTTAGCTCACTGGTATCTGATTGGATTGATTTCCAACCCGGTGGTATTTCCAATCCCCAGGAGAGAACCTCACACATTCGTGCTACGCTCTCTGAGGAAACCATGGAATTCTTCTTATACTTCTCACCAATCAGTTTCAGTACCTTATTTGCACCATTCACTTCAGCCTGTAGGATTCTACCTGCAGGTAAGAGTATCCTGTTGTTTATCTCTTGAAGATAGAAGGCCACAGAGAGAAGGAGATCCTCGTAATATGAACTCTCAATTTGGGTCGCATGATGCTCTGTATTGATATGGAGATCTGAGACCTCCTCTGATAATTCAATAATCTGGTCAAGATATTCCTGAATACTCTCAAGATCACTTTCAATCTGCTTGAGAGATCGATGCTCATAATCGCGTGTACGATAGTTGGCAATATCGAGTTCAGGATTGAACTCCATGGAGATTTCCTCGGTTGATCCAAGAAAATCAAGCGTATTCAGCTGGTGATACGCACTGGCCAGTATGGCGAATTGATGCAAAAGAGAGGCTCTGTATGAGAAGAGACCATCCTCAGAGGACTCATCACCGAATAACCCTGTAATAGAGCTGTATATCAACTCGATACGATTAATCGCTGACTGAAAGAACTGTACAAGCTCAAAATTGTCCTCCATACTATGAATAAGATCAATTGGTTAGATAAAGGTTTGCTGAAAATGATATACTTTCTTGCTTTAATATTTATCAATCTAGAGCCCTGAAATCGAATAACATCCAAAATTGATATACAAAATCCTAGTAAATCAGTGCAAGATATTGATATCTCGGAAAAATTGATACACTGAAATCAGGCCCAATTACCCCAATATTGGTGAATCAAACCATGGTATTTAGGATTTCAAACTGAGTAATAATTGTGAAACACATCGTTTTAGTTAAAAACGACAAAATTTCTGATCAGATAGTAATCGGAGAAAGAAACCAATGACCCGACTCAAATTATTCTCATTTTTCCTGTTTTCAATCTTGCTTATGGCTAATATGCACGTGATGAATATTGCTGTTGCCGAGAATCATATTCTGCCTCAGACAGGGGATCCCGTACCTGTAATAGATGGTAACATCACCTCAACTGAGTGGAATAGTTCTGCGACATTCACAACATCATTGCATGGGGACGATACATCAATTTTCGTAACCACAAACACGACACATCTTTTCATTGGTTTCAATATGTCTTCTACTAATTTTGTGTCTGTTAATGACACTGTACCAGTATACAACTCAACTATTGCAAACTACACTGAAGGTTACAATAATGCAACCCATGATTGGTTTGCTCTGCTTATCGACTCAAACCTGGATAAAGCATCCTCAGTGAATGGATTTGGTACAACAGACAGTCCAGACGATGCTATTGTGATTGACCGTTACAGGAGCGGTGGATACGATGCATTTGCAAATGACAGCTCAGATCCTTTTGTCCCCGATACTGATATCACATACACCGGTCCTCTGAATGATACCACCTTGCTCGGGAACAATGGTTCAGATTTTACCTCAGTGGCCAGGAACGTAACTGATGGACAAGTAATCTACGAAGTGATCAAGCCAATTGACTCCGCAGACATGAATGGGTATGATTATATGCTCAGTGATCTTGGAGTGCTCCAATTCAAGCTGCTCAGGTGGACTGGTAGTGTTGCCAATGACACGCTTACCACAGGAACAGGATCAGCTGAGGAATCTAACTGGTTCAGTCTCCGAGTAGAAGATGACGGAGTTGGTGAAGTAATTCAAGGTGCAGACGAGACTACATTACAAGTTATTTTGAATGGTGCCGACCAGTCAGACATTGATGCACTGGCTACCTTCTCTTCCTTGTATGATTTCAACGTTGAAGTTCAATCAGGTGTGGCAAATGCCACTTTTGACGATATCGACCTGACTATTGTCCTGGTTGGAGAGGATTCAATTTTGACCGCCGGTGAGATTGAAACACTGCTATCAGCAGTTCGTGGTGGCGATAATGTTCTCTTTATGCTTGGCGACAACGATGCTTCTTCTGATATTGCTGAGGGGCTGGAACTTCAATTCCTATC
>JAEOUB010000060.1 GCA_016839545.1 Candidatus Kariarchaeota archaeon
GTTGCAATATCTCATCGAAGACATGATTACCCGTCTCTAAGAAAGATACAAACCAGGTATGGAAATAGAATAAAAATACTGTAAGAAGACCAAGTGCAAGGGGTATGAAAAAAGGTGAGCCCCTATATTCTGTCATACTGAGATATACTGTAGATACAAGAAGCACCGATAGCACGATGAGGATATAGATGTAGATGGTTAAGACGAAAAATGGAGAGGGCCGAAAGAGAAGGGGTTGCAATCGGGGAAAGAGACTCGAAAGCCCTCTGAGGAGCAGCCAGAGAACTGAAAATACGGCCTGAGCTGTAGGGATGAATTGAATTAGTTCAAGAAAATTGGTGTGGGTATTGACAACATCACGCCACCTCTGCATAGCTCTCAGATGTATTGTCGGAGTCGGTCTAAAAAACCGTTTTCTCTTTTCCATTCTCCCCGTATCAGATCGATTCTCCCTCTGTACTTTGGTGCTCTTGTTACCCTATTCCTGTTTTTCAGATCAAGTCGTTCAAGTTTCAAAGGAATTCAAGAGTAAGAAGAAAAATATTGAACTCAGAATTGAGATTAAAATTAAAATCAATAGGGTGTGGGCCATTGCTTCCCATACTTGGGATCTGTACCCCTGTACTTGATAGTGACCTGGGCTGCCGCCAATCGAGCCACTGGAACCCTGTAGGGAGAACATGACACATAATCAAGTCCTATCCTATAGCAGAAATCAATAGAGCGTGGATCCCCACCTTGTTCACCACAAATTCCAACTTTAAGGTACTTCCCAGCCTCTTCTGCCGCTTTTCTACCTTTCTCCACACACATATCCATGAGGATACCTGTACCATGCTCATCAATGGTCTGGAATGGGTCTACTGCGATAATCCCTTTATCCAGGTAGTAGGGCAGGAATTTGCCGACATCGTCACGTGAGAATCCAAGAGTCATCTGGTGCAGATCGTTGGTACCAAAGGAGAAGAAATCTGCTCCTTTCACACCTGCGGCAATTCGTTCTGCTGTCAGAGCAGCTCGAGGAATCTCTATCATTGTCCCCACGAGGTAGTCAACACGATAACCTTGACTTTCAAAGACTTTCTCTGCTGTGGCATCAATAATTTCTCGGGAATGTTTGAACTCTCGGGAGGAGCCGATAAGAGGAACCATGATCTCAGGAACAGTGGGAATACCACCCTTGTCCACTTCGATCGCAGCTTCAAGTATCGCGGTCACCTGCATCTCAACAATCTCGGGAAAGAGGAGTCCCAATCGTACACCTCGCAGGCCTAGCATCGGGTTAGCCTCCTGGTAGTACATCACTTTACGCAATATCTTGGTGTTCAATGCAGTCTGATCAGGATTGAGGATCTGTAACCAGGTTTGTTCCCTGATCTGAAGTTCATTGGGTAGGAACTCGTGAAGTGGAGGATCAAGGAGTCGAATGGTAATGGGTTTGCCATTGGAAACTGTGAAAATCTTGACAAAATCAGCTCTCTGCAGTTTCTGCATCTCTGCCAGTGATGCCAATCGTTCCTCCTTGGTCTCAGACATGATCATCGCCTGCATTTTGTCAAGTGCATCAAAGAACATGTGTTCAGTTCTTGCAAGCCCAGTACCTGTGGATTTGAATGCCAAAGCTTTCAGAGTATCTCCCTCTTGATCTGCATTTGCCCGTACTTTGATCTCAGCCATCTCGTCGGCCCAATCAAGAATTTCCTGTAATTCCAGTGAAAGGTCAGTTGGCGTGTAGATTGGGAGAGCTCCTTTAAACACCAGACCTTCTTCAAAGATCTCCATCGAGATAACATCACCCAGTGAGAGGAGAGTGCCATCTGCAGTTTGCAACTTGTTCCCATAGAGATCCATCTTGGAGTTGGATGCACCTACTATAACTCGCTTGCCAATCTGTCTCCCAACAAGTGCTGCATGAGATGTCATACCACCAGTCATTGTCAATATTCCTGATGAAGCAACCATACCATGGAAATCCTCGGGAGAAGTCTCTTTCTTGATAAGAATGAGACTGGGAACTTTTCGACCCTCATGGGTACGGAAGTGCTGGACCTCGAATGGTGGTTCCAGCTCACCTTGCACAATTGCTTCGGCTTCATCCGAGCTGAATACAACATGACCAACAGCAGCACCTGGACCTGCAGGAAGGCCCTGACCAAGGTAGTGTGCCTGTTCATAATCTGCATGTTTAGTGATCTCAGTCAATGAATCTTTCTCCAGTTTCTTCTCCAGATCATCTACCACATAGTACAGGTACTTCTTGGGATCTTTCCAAACAACAGAAGGGAAGAGTGATGACTCAATATCTCGTGGTGTAATTCGCATCACTGCCTCCTCTTTACTCAGGATGCCCTCTTTCACAAATTCATCAGCAATCCTAGCTGCTGCTGCTCCGGTACGTTTACCGGCTCTGGTCTGGAGAATGTACAGATGACCATTTTCAATGGTGAACTCAATGTCCTGCATATCCTTGTAGTATTCCTCGAGTTTGTGGGCTGTTTCCTTGAGTTGCCTGTACACTTCAGGCATCTGCTCTTCTAATTTGTAGATTGGTAGAGGTGTCCGCAATCCTGCAACAACATCCTCACCCTGAGCATTCAACAGGAATTCACCATAGATCTGGTTCTCACCGGTGGAAGGACTGCGGGTGAACATGACACCGGTACCCGAATTATCGTCAAAGTTACCAAATACCATCGCCTGTACATTCACTGCAGTTCCAATATCATGAGGAATACCCTCAAATATACGGTAAGCAACTGCTCTGCGATTATTCCATGACTTGAACACGGACTCGATTGCGAGTCTCAACTGTACTTTCGGTTCTTGAGGAAAATCTTCACCATACCCTTTTTTGAAAATTGCCTGGTATTGACTGATTATCTCCTTGAGATGATCTATGCCCAGTTCGTGATCCTCCTTCACTCCAGCGATGAATTTCACCTCTTCCAACGCTTTCTCAAATGGCTGAACCTCCAGGCCTACTACCACATTGGAAAACATGAGGATCAGACGTCGGTAGGAGTCCAAAAGGAAACGTTCCTCTCCTTTTCCTGCAACCTGTTCCAGGATGGCA
>JAEOUB010000535.1 GCA_016839545.1 Candidatus Kariarchaeota archaeon
AGGGTACCGGCCAGGAACAGAGCATCACGATCACTTCGACAACTTCTCTCTCCGAGGACGAGATCAAGCAGAAAGTCCGAGAAGCAGAGAAATTTGCCGAGGAAGATGCCAAGGTCAAGGAGAAGATCCAAATCCGTAACGAGGCAGAAGCAATGGTCTACCAGTATGACCAGACCATGGAGCAGGTCGGTGACAAGCTCGATGAATCTGAGAAAGCCATGCTTGAGGGCAAGAAAGATGACATCAAAGCCGCACTTGCGACTGAAGACATAGACAAGATCAAAGCAGCCAAGGAAGCCTACGAACAGGCATTCTCCGGGCTGGCACAGAAGATCTACCAGGGAGCAGAAGGTGGTCCCGGTGGACCTGGCGGTCCCGGTGGATTTGATCCCTCCAGTGCTGCAGACTTTGCCAACCAGTATGGTGGAGCAGCTCCAGGTGGAGACGCCCCATCCGGCGATGATGATTTCGTCGATGTCGACTATGAAGTCTCTGACGCAGACGACGAGTAAACACAGTAACAATCAAGTCGCAAATTTTAGAGCTTCCTTGATATAATTCTTCAGTTTTGCATCTTCTATCTTTCTCTGAGTATTGACATCCAGCTTTCCCAGTTTTGACCATTCAGCTACTATCTTTTCTGTTTCAGAGATCTCATGGCTTACCATGGGAAGAAGCCTACTGTAATTAGACTGTTCCACACGATCTGAGAGATCCTCCAGCATTGCAAGTACAGGTTCCACCTCTTGTTGGATCAGCATGATTTTTGACCGCAATATGGTCGACGTGATACTCTTGCGAGTGATCTTCTCACTTGAGTAGAACTCATCCAGCAGATCAAGATAGTTATGCAGTTCATCGAGGATCAGATCAGTTTCTTCAGTCTCATATTCCTCGATTAGCAGGTAGATCATGAGAGTGGTTGCAACCTGCCTGATATCAGACCATAGATTGCGGTTTTCAATAAGGGCATTACAGATGTCCTCAGCCTTTGCCTTGGTCTTCCTGCGACCCTGGGTGATAAGCAGCAAAGCTCTGGCAAGATCCATCAGCGATACATCTGTCTTGGGATCTGCCTGGAGTTGATGTACATAGTGGCCCAATTTCGTCACGTCATTGATGTAGTAAAGCAGAAGCAGCTGAATGGCGATTTGTTTCTCCATGAAACCTGAGTCTGTGATTTCTGAGGCCAGCAGTAGATTCTGTTCTGCGGCCTCAAGGTCACCAATTTCAAGGTTAAACCGACCTTTGGTGAAGTAGAGGTTTGATTGAACCATGACCGTCTCAACGCTGTATTCCTGTCGAAATGCATCTGACTTGTCAAGGAATTTTCTGGCATTCTCGATATCACCAAAGATCAGATATGTCTCTGCAAGATTCTGACTGAACAGATCCTCCATATAAGGCTGAAATCCCAGACCACTCACAGATGACTGATAGTAGGTATCCATCAGCTGCTCCACAGCAACTAGATCTATTGCATCATGAAATATCCCGAAGGACGTGAGAGCGGAGAGCAGAGTCCCATACGGGAATTGGGTGTACTCATCGGGTTGATGGCTGTTGAACAGGGCAATAGCCTGATTGAATGTGCTATAATCTACCTCTTTATCCCCAAATATCTGAAGCACGAGTTCCAGGTAGTAGTATGTCATTTGTTGGTATTCCGTTTCAGGTTTGCCTAGTTTGTCTAGGTAGTGTTTTGTCACCCCTATCTCGTCTTTTTCACCTTCACCCATGCCCCAGATATGATTCAGCAGCAATTCTGAGATCACATCTTGTTCCTCATAGATCTCAAGAAGATCGCTGTTGTCGGGGTAATTACCCCGTAATAGCCTCTCTCTGAACTCCTGAAGGGGTGCGAGATCCTTTTCCACAAAAAATCGGGTCATATTACCATATTAATTCTTTCGATGATCAGCTGCACTATTGAGTTAGACGATTTCTCATACTATTCTGATATGAAGATATGAAAGTTTTATTTTTAGATGCCATATCAGGGCGTATGGATGATTTCAATTGGTCCAGCGATTCCAGCCGAGAGTACATCCATCACCACCTGAGTGAGATTGCCAATATTGAAACATTAGAGTCAGGAGACTCTCTAATCAAGTATACGGGAAACTACAATGGTAGAAAATGTGTAATCCGCTTCTTTAATGCCGATCGATTCTATGGAGACCGGTTTGATCGTGAAGGGGCTGCACTCAGGGCAGTCAATCGTGCCCTGATAGAAATTGGCACCACAAGAATCAGGGTTCCACAAATACTGTATGAAGCAGACAGGGTACGTGTGGTAACCTGGGAGGAGGGAGAAGACTGGTCAAATTATCCTGACAAGATATTGGACTCACAGTTTATTTCTGAATTCAAAGAACTGATGTGGAAATCAGGTCAATATTTTGATAGACCTCAAGATGCATTCTCTGACCTCAGCCATTCGGACCAGGTATTCCTCAACATCGAGCAGAACCCAGTGGTGGGAGGGGTCGAAGAAGATTTTCATGCCATTGCCAAGGAGATCCGCTTAATTATTGCATCTGCAGAAGATAAAGACAGAGTTCTCGTCCATGGTGATTTTCACGAGCTCAATATCCTGTGGAAAGAGCAGACCGATACCTATACTCTTCTGGACTGGGAGTATGCAACCTTGGGGAACCCAGAATTTGATCTGGCCTATTTCTCAATGAGCAGAAAGCTAGATTACACCCCTGAAGACGTGCAGATCTGGAACCGACAGAAAGCGTTTGCCTACCTGATGACCCTGCACTGGTGCCTGTTACATATTCCAGAGCACCCAACCACCGCAGATATCATGAAGAAGACCAGAAATTTCCTCAGAGAACAATTTGGCACAAATTAACTGGTCGTATTATAATTGAGAAACCCCGCAGGTGGTATGTTTAGTCCCCTCTCGCAAGATTGAAAACTCGTTGAATAATCACAAGATCCATGGAAATGAAAGAGGTCTGGCTGATTGATTATGCCAGAACTGCATTCTCACGTTCTAGACCAGGAGCACCGGAGAAAGATGCATTTGGTTCAATCCGCGGAGACGAGCTCCTTGCAGAGCTCCTGATCAAATTCTTTGATGGCTCTCTCAAGGAGAAGGGAGTAAAGAAAGAGGATATCGACGAGGTGGCAATTGGTGTTGCATCTGGAGTGCTGGAGAACTGGACATATGGAGGTCGGATCCCCACACTGATGGCAGGCTTTCCCACCAGTGTTCCATCATTTTTTGTCGATCGACAATGTGGATCTGCAGGAACCGGGATGCATATCGGTGCAATGGAGATCATGACAGGCTATACCAAGACATTTCTGGCTACCGGTTTTGAGCATATGACCCGTGTTCGAGGCAAGGGTATCGACCGCAATATGAAGATGGAGGATCCAGCTTCAATGTTCTATCGTGATGGTTTTGATGCCAAAGTAGCCTATAATATGTTGCAGACAGCACAGAAACTGTATGAGGAGGAAGTTCCCACCTTTACCAAGGAGGATATGGACAGATTCGCCGTCAGGAGCCACAATCTAACTGTGGAAAATCAGGGTCGAGGCTGGTTCAATGACGAGATTATTCCCATAGAGGGGCAAACGCCAGGAGATCCCGAGCAGAAGATGATAGTGGATAAGGATCTGACTGCCAGGAAATCCAGCCTTGAGGCAGTTGCCAAGTTACCACGTATCTCCAAACCGTTCTACCTGGAGCAGAATGGAGGAAAGGAGGGATATGTCAATCGTGAGGGAACCGAG
>JAEOUB010000061.1 GCA_016839545.1 Candidatus Kariarchaeota archaeon
AGAGGCCAGCGAGGTTATGGAGAAACAAGGTCTCGAGGTTGATGCCCGACATATCATGCTTGTAGCAGATCTTATGACATTTACAGGAGATATTCGACAGATTGGTCGTCACGGTATTTCTGGAGAGTCTTCTTCAGTGCTTGTACGTGCAGCATTCGAGGTTACGGTTAAGCATCTACTTGATGCAGCCATCCGTGGTGAGGCAGACAATCTTGTCGGTGTCGTTGAGAGAGTGATGGTCGGTCAGGAAGTTATGCTTGGAACTGGAATGATAGATCTTACCATCGATCCCAATTATCGATTACTTGTAGATAAGAATTGAATTAATTTCTAGACTGCTCAATCAGGTAATACCGTTTTCTTGCATCCACAAATTGGATCGCAAAGTCGATTGCTTTGATTTCCAAGTTATCGTACGCTTCTTCCAATGCATAAGCCTCGTTTTCTACTTCTAGCAGCGAGTTTTCTATCACATCGCCGAGATTTTGTGTACTGGCCACTTCCTGATTGGTTTGTGATTGGATCAATTGGAGTTCATTTCTTTTCATATCTAGTTGACCTCTAAGAGTGGAAATCTGTGACTGAAGAACTGATGTTTGTCCAGAGGTTTCTTCCACCGTCTGGAATTGTCCTTTCCGCAAGACGGATTTAACTTCCCTGATGACGGAGTAAATATGATTTGATGGCATCCATTGCTGTATCATCCTGGTTCGGATCTCACCGTTACTATCAACCCGTGGATGTTGCGTGGATCCTGGAAGTGTCACTACAGGAGGGTTTCGTGGAAATGTATCCGGTATCTTGATTTGGATTTGGGCAGATTGACCTCTGCTATCTTCTGCAATTCCTCTCCAGAGAAGCAGATTCCCATTCACAGGGGTAAATCCAATCGCGTATTGATAAATATAGGCAGCCTCACTACTAAGTACCGCATCATCGACCATACTTTACCAATAGCTGAAAACCTTCTTAAATCTATCATAATCGCAGTCTATAGGTGTAACAGCAAATTGGTTTCATCGATTGCAATCTAAACTTTAAAAAGACCTAATGTTTTGAATGATATTGGTTAAATTACAATGGGAAGACGCAAAAGCCCCAATGGACTATTCGCAGCTCGTGCATTGAAAGATAAGAGACGCCGCTTCAGATGGAAGGATATTGATTACAAGAGGCGAGCACTTGGACTGAACAAAAAGTCAGATCCACTAGAAGGAGCTCCTCAGGCTAAGGGTATTGTACTCGACAAATATGGTGTCGGTTCTAAGCAGCCAAACTCCGCCCTTCGAAAGTGTGTGCGTGTTCAACTAGTAAAGAACGGTAAACAAATTGGTGCATACGTCCCCCTTGATGGTGGTCTTCTCTACATTGATATCCATGACGAGGTAATTCTCGAGGGTATTGGTGGTGCCAAGGGTGGTGCAAAAGGAGATATTCCTGGTATCAAATGGAGAGTAACCAAGGTAAACGGTGCCTCCCTCAGTCAGCTTGTAACTGGAAGAAAAGATAAACCAAGCAGATAATACAAAAACTGTTGTAATTTACCACTCAAGACTTTCTTGAACTCATTTTAGAGGTAGTCAAAAACAAAATCTGACTACTTGAAAATGAAACCTTTTTTAGTTTGAACTCGATAATCCATAGGAACTATGAGTGCAGAAACACCCGATGGATCATCTTGGGCCAGAACTATCAAACTCGTTGTAAAAAACCTTGAGAAGACCAAGGAAAGAGTTCAGGAGAGATTTGAGGAAGTTGACCAACGGCTTGAAAAACTCGAAACCAGTTTTCAAAATCTTCAGCAAAGGGTTCTGAACCTATCTTCTGATGAAGATGGCTCGCCGACTGTGGGCCCACTTCTATCCCGAATCGAGGAACTCGAGAAACGACTCGAGGAAATGGAAAGGAAAATGAATGCCCCTGTGCCTGCATCTTCTGCTCCTGCACCAAAACCTCAGGCTGCACCCACTCCTTCTGCACCGACACCTGCAGCACCAACCCCAGCGGCTCCTTCTCCACCTCCCACTAGTGCTCCAGCACCCAGTCCGAGTCCACCTGCACCAAGCAGTGCACCTGCTCCAGCTCCTGCAGTTCCTAGTGCTCCAAAACCAAGTGTACCATCAGCACCAGCACCTGCTGCAAGTACCCCCTCACCGACTCCCAGTACCCCTGCTCCCCCATCTGCCGCTGCTTCTCCAGCATCAGCTGATGACAAAGGTGCAAAGAAAGGTGAGAAGGAACAGTTGCTAGAAGCCCTTAAACAGTTAGAAGGTATCTAAATAATCTGAATTAGTTAAAATAGGGATTTTTACTTTCAAAATCATGAATTTGGTCATCATATTCTCCAGCATCAATCTTTTTCTGTACTGCACGAGGATCTAGGCCATCAACAGTGATACCCATACAGACCATGGTTCCAAGTACTTCCTTTGAAGCAGCACCAATTGAGTTTGCAAGGAGATCAGTCCTCTTTGCATATGCTACATTCATAATTTGTCCAAAATCTCCATTCCCAACAACCTCTTTTCCACTGAGACCAGATCCTTTTGATAGACCGAGTTCATTGAGGACTAAAGCTGAGGTTGGTGGAAGACCAACTTCAACTGTGAATGTTCTTTTGGTTTTATTTACAATTACATCTACAGGTACTTTCATACCCTTGAAAGATGCGGTGGCTGCATTGATATCAGCGACAACTTTACCGAGGTTAAGACCAAGTGGACCGAGAGCCGGTGCCATGGATCCTCCAGGTTTTGCCTCACCTGCATCCACGAGTAAGCTAACAGTTTCAAATTCGTCAGACATACTATTCTACCTATACCCTCTCGTCATTCTAATTTATTTTTAAACTATCGTTGTAAAACAATTCCAACATAGTGACTGTAATCCCACAATTCCAAGATCCTAAGGATTATATCAATGATCCACCCTTTTGAGTTGTGGAAGTCATTTTAGTTAGACATGCAAAATCCGCTCATGATTATTCCAAATGGAAAACAGATGATATCAGACCTTTAGCTAGTAAAGGTCGGTCAAGGCAGGCCAAAACGAGCAAGGGTATGCTTGAACAGGGCATAACATACAGTCATATCTGGGTGTCTCCGTTTCTCAGAGCACAACAAACGCTAGAGATTATCCAAAGCACCTTTGGAACTTCAATAGAACCCGAAGTTGTAGATGAGTTACGAGTCTGGGGTGATCCTAGATTAGTACAAGGGATGATACTAGATTTTGCTAGGAACAATCCTGATTCTAAGCTTCTCATAGTAGGTCACAATCCAAACATCTCTTCCATGGCAGAGATAATGACTGGAGAATACATTTCTATGAGTACAAGTGACGTGGTAAGGATGAATGTTGCGGAAACCAGTACATTGATCGAATATTTGCCGAGGGAAGATTTGTACTAGTTATTTTTTCATTTCTT
This sequence comes from Candidatus Kariarchaeota archaeon, assembly GCA_016839545.1. GTDB lineage: Archaea > Asgardarchaeota > Heimdallarchaeia > Heimdallarchaeales > Kariarchaeaceae > Kariarchaeum. Next base: position 3,428 of record JAEOUB010000061.1, read on the forward strand.
CCATTAGCTTCTTGCGTAAACCTGCAATTGAGGTAGATCGAACCTTCTCAGGACTAACTGAAACTTCTTCGTCATCTACATTTTGAACGTTTGGTACAGGTTCGGACTCCATTTCCTCTTTTCGTTTAATGTAGAAATTATAAGCCTCCATATATTCTTCCTCGGGTACCTCACCGTTTGAATATTTTTCATAAAGGGAATTAACCCATTCATACAGTTCATCGAGGTTGTCGGTTTCTTTCACAGATTAATTCGTCCTTTCTCCCATATAAGTATTGAGCCGTTCCTAATCTCACAATATCCTGAACTCTCTTTAACTTACAACCTGGTTACCTAATTCAAACCTAATTAAGAGGTATTTCCGTCATATCTTATGGATTATTCAGTGTTCATGGGTGTAAAAACCCAGGAGGAACGGATACAAGCTGTATTTCAACTACTTGTGGAAAATAGTCCACGTTCTGTCACTCTCCTACAGGAAGGACTGAGAATAGATACCAGCCCAATTGTACGTCATGAGTGTGCATACTCCCTAGGAGAACTATCCTTCGAGGATGGGTATGAGGCATTGACAAAGGCAATTACGCAGGATGAAAACAAATTTGTCGTGCATGAAGCCGCACTTGCACTCTCAAACCTAGGGGTTGAAGTGGCCTATACAGTTCTAGAAGATCTTTTGAATAACTCTAATCAGGATATTGTCTTGACGGCTGAGATTTCCCTCGAGCGACTCCGGATGAAGCTATCTGGTGACAAGATCGAGGGCAAAGAAAAAGCAGAAGCCATGCTACTTGATCTTACGACTCATCCAGAACATCGTATACAATCGGCATTTATTTTGATGGAAGAAGGATCTGAGGAGTCAATTTCCCTTTTGCTCGAAGGTTTGCAGCAAGAGACTGATCCAATCGTTAAGCATGAGATAATATTTGCTTTGGGAGAGACAGCTTCTTACCTCGTTATCGACCCCCTTATAGAATCAATGATATCTGATGAGAACGTATTCGTCAAACATGAAGCCGCTCTTGCGCTTGGTACAATTGGAAATCTGGCCGCTGAGAGTGCAATTAGTTCATTGCTAACCCATCATGATGCAGATATCGTGGAGTCAGCGGAAATTGCACTTGAAAGATTGAGAAGTTGAATTGGTCTTTTCCTATTCCATAATCTACTTCTATCAAATATACTAATTATTCGTATGGACACCTGCATTGACCACCCGAACGAACAAGGTGTCTTTCCATGTCATGAGTGTTCTAGATTAATCTGCAAGAAGCATATCGGGTATTATTGTGAAGAGCACAAAAGAGACCAGTCCGGAAACCTGCCAATCCTTATGGTTATTCTGGCAATTATTACATTGTTTTCAGTGTTCATATTCTTCATCTATGTTCAGATTAGCTCATTCTTTGGAAATATCACTGATTTAGATGAAGGTGATGTCATAACCGTGGATAGTGAGATAATTACAGTGACCGAGCCCATCAGTGTTCCCGATTTTCAGGTTATTGCATTCATCGTTTTCCTGATCACTCTTCCTATACTTGTTGGAGTTGTCATATTTGTCCGTCGTCAGATCTTAAATTATCGTAAAACCCTTCCACCTCCTGAAGAAACTCCAAGGACATACTACTGTCAAGCCTGTGGGACTCAGAATACCATGGAGGATACCATTTGTAGTAATTGCAGTAAGTCAACATCCGATGAACGGAGATTGGTCAGCTAGAATCTTCCCAATGTCTCACGAGCAATGACGACTCTAAGTATCTCTGATGTGCCCTCATAGATGGCAGTAATTTTTGCATCACGCCAGTATCGCTCTACGGGAAAGTCACGACTGTATCCAGCTCCACCATGGATTTGGAGACTTCGATCCGCAGCTCTCACGGCGGCTTCCGACGCATACAGTTTTGCCATTGCTGCGTCCTTAATGTATTTCTCTCCAGCATCCTTCATCTGAGCAGCTCTCCAAGTCAGTTGTCGTGCTGCATCTATCTCCATTACTGAGTCAGCCACCATGAATTGCAATCCCTGGAAACGGGCTATCGGACCTCCGAAAGCCTGTCTTTCCTTCATGTAAGAGGTTGCTGCATCAATGGACGCCTGTCCAATTCCTATTGCCTGGGATGCAATCCCAATTCTCCCTCCATTGAGGGTATTCATGGCTATTTTGAAACCATCTCCCTCATCTCCGAGGAGTCGAGACTCAGGAATCTTGCAATTGTCAAATGTGAGTGGAGTGGTAGATGATGCTCTGATACCGAGTTTTTTCTCCTTGGCACCAATCTCAAATCCAGGATCTCCCTTTTGGAGAATAAATGCTGAAATCCCTTTGTGTTTCATTTCAAGATCAGTTCTAGCAAATACCACGTAGTAATCTGCAGCCCCACCATTAGTTATCCACATCTTGGAGCCATTGAGAATATATTCATCCCCTTCTTTTTTGGCCACAGTTCTCATAGATGCAGGATCTGATCCCGCGTCGGGTTCAGAAAGAGCAAATGCACCTAGTTTCTCCGAGATTACCGGTGCAAGAAATTCATTTTTGAGTTCATCACTTCCATACGTTTCTACCGGGTAGGCATACAATGAATTGTTGACTG
>JAEOUB010000536.1 GCA_016839545.1 Candidatus Kariarchaeota archaeon
GGTTCTGGCCGTACTATGAGTCGTAGTGCTGCCAAGAAAAAGGTGGATGGTAAGATCTTACAACAGAACATGGAGCGCCGTGGTATCTATGTCAAAGGTGCTAGTTTCAAGGGACTTGCTGAAGAAGCTGGTATGGCGTATAAGGATCTTGATGATGTGGTATCATCAGCGCAGGGAGCTGGACTTACTGATGCAGTCGTCAAACTACTTCCTATAGGAAATATCAAAGGATAGCTAATCGTTCAATCATAGTGTAAAAAAATTGGTATTAGATCACGTATATCAAATAATTTAGTAAAACTTATTAATTACTGAAATTTACTTTTTACTGTGTCAGATAGGTCTTTCGAGGATGCTCAGAAAATATTTTTCGAATATTATGACAAGCTTCCCCTGTTCAAGGAGTTAACTCCTGATGAGTTCAATGTCCTGAGGTCCAAGAATGAACCCAACATTCGTGGAAGGATAGTCGGTGTTCTTTCCAAGGGAATTGAGGTGACAACCCCGGACACTGAACGAAGGATCAGACATGTGCTCTCTGCCAATGAGATTCTCGACGAGTTGAAGAAAATTGTGAATAAGAGACTCACACTCTCAAACGTTTATTTTCATCTGCAGAAGCTTGAGGATACGGGTCTTGTTCGAATTGTTGACTCTCTTCCATCTGGTAGAAGATTCACTGCATACTATGGACGAACAGCACGGGTGTTCATGCTTGAAGATGATATGACGATGCCCATTACAGAAACAATTCTTGACAGCCCTGGAAACCACTATTTTCTGGAAAAATTACCTGAGTTTATCTCATTGATCTCGGGGGAGAGTCTGGATACTGCCAAACAGGTTGTTCATCAGGCTATGGATGCCAATAGCCATTTTATTACATCAGAGAAAAAATATACGAAACAATACGAAGCATGGACATCTAGATATGAAGATCAGATAAGGCAAACAGACCTCGATCTTATCAAAAATTATTTCCTCTATATCAAGCTCATTGATTATCAGAGGCAAGTCTCAGAGTCATTTCACAAGCTAAAAGAACTTATGCAGTTTCCTGATATTGATGAATGGGCCTAGATATCAATCAACACGTAGCATTCCCACTCATCTCCCTTCTTCTCGACGTAGAGGTTGTGCCATGTAATTGCCTTCAGATCATTGTGCATCGGGTGTTTCTCATAATCGAAATCTGCACCAGACATAGTACCAACTAACCTATAGCCAGTATCCACCTCTTGTATATTGACGTCGAAATTGGTGGCAAATATCAGATCTGCATCCTTGTAAAAGAGGATCTCTCCAAGAAATGCCTTGAGTAAACGATCCAACGTCGATTTGGAGATATCGAGGTCTATTGAGTGTGTGGGTTCTAACAGGCTCAGGTCAGTCTGTAGTCGGGCGGTTGCCATTGCTGCCTGGTAAAAGAGCTCGGCTAGGGTTGACCCATGTGCTCTGAATGCCACATCTGCAATTGCCTCATCTTCCAAGTACTCGTATCGACCCATAAAACCACTTTTCTGAACTTCTTGATATTCTTACTGTTCTCTTCTCCCTGAGAATATTGACTTCTCTTTGAACTTGGGGATTAATCTATTTATACCTCACCTACGATGGTGTTTTGTGTCTCAAACCGGCGGAAGTCAGGGTTCCTTCACAAATAGGCTGACTATCCGGCAAAAGCTGTTCTTCTCGTTTGTTGTGATCTTGATCTTCATCCTGATACAGAGTGGGGTATCCATTAATGCAGCAGGTGTATTCACTGATAATTACAACAATATACAGGTGCAACAGACATTTGAGGCTAACTCACGAGATCTAAGGGCAAATATCGAAGAAGAGCAGAATACTGCAACCAGCTGGATTCTGGGTACTTCTGCAGATGCCCGATTGGATTATGCAGATTCTACCCAGGTAACAAATGCTACATTGGTAGCTTTAGAACTCCTCATGCAACAGCTAGAGGAATCAGATCCTGATGGCGACTTGAACACGACTTACGCATCAGATCAGCTTAACAATGTAGCTGGTGAGATCGATGCATTCAGGACATTGATTGAGAACAATATTTTCTCATATCCCGGAAATGATATTCTGGACAATCTGACTCAGTCCCTGTTTATCATGGAGGGAATTGCCAATGATGTTGTGGCCACTACTCTGCAGTATGTATTGACAAATGACTCATCACTCCTAACAAATATCACTGGAAGCCCTTTGGCCCTAACCAACCAGTTAGACTCACGACAAGCTCTATTCTTCAGAGTGACTGCGGAAATTGCAGACACCACCGTCGTCGGTTCGGTCTATGGCCGAGATATCAATCAGACGCTGTTCAAAGAGATTGAGACTCTCTATGAGACATTGCTGTCTCCGAATGTGTTGGCACTTAATATTGAGGCAAGGGCGATTGCAAACCAGGTTGATAGTACTGCAAATCAACTCAATGCAACTGAATACGCTACGCTGCTGGAAAATGTTGATGAGCTCATACTCGCCTCGAATGAACTGGCAGATGGGCTGGCAATCGTGGAGGTTGAGGTTGCCAAACTGGTTGACAAACTATCCAACCTGAATCTTGAAATGATTGCTCAGGTGGAGCAAATCAACACCGATATTGATCTTCTTATTGAGTGGGTGTTTCTAGAGAGAATTGAACTCAGCAGATCCTTTGCAGAGACCTTTGCAAGCCAGATCCTGATCATATTTGGAGTAATTGCAGCATCTATCGTTCTAGTCATTATCATACAGTTCTTTATCAACTCTCAGATCACTCGACCGGTGAAATCGATCACCTTCTGGAGTCAGCTTATCTCAGAGGGAGATCTGTCAAAGACACAGCCATCATCGGGGAGAACGGATGAGATAGGTACCCTGCAGGAAAACTTCAGGACCATGAACAAGAACCTTCGAGAGATTATTGACGAGGTACAGTCATCATCCTCCCTGATCACATCAACCTCTGAGAACCTGTCGACATCTGCACAGGAGATCAATGCCACCGCAGAAGAGGTATCAGCCATTGCACAGACGATGGCCAAGGGGTCCACAGAACAGGCAGAAATTATCACTTCTATTGTACAGGAATTGCAGGCAGCATCTGATGTTGTGGAGAACGTGGTGATACAGATTACAGAGAACCTTGACATTATCAAGGATCTGAGTGAGCAGACCAATATCCTGGCATTGAATACTGCTATTGAGGCAGCAAATGCGGGTGATATGGCCCGAGGGTTCCAGGTGATCGCAGAGAATATCCGTAAGATGAGTGAGCAATCGAAGAGGACCTCAAAACGAGTCAGTACCGATTCTCGAGAGATCCTTGAGCAGCTACGTGACTCATTTAACCACATTACCACACTGATTGAGAATGTTGCATCTGTATCTGAGGAGACTGCTGCCAGTGCTGAAGAAGTGGCAGCCAGTGCTGAGGAGATGACTGCAAGCATGGAAAGTATAGCAGCCAGCTCTGCCATGCTGTCAGACCAATCTCAGGAGTCTCTTGAGAAAGTTAACCGCTTTAAACTGGATTAAATCAACATTATAATAGGTCTACACAAAACCACAGGTATGATCACTTCGGGTGATATTGTCTTCTTGATGCTTCTGGGTTTTAGCCTGGCAGCTCCGCTGGGGCCGGTTAATGTGGAAA
>JAEOUB010000537.1 GCA_016839545.1 Candidatus Kariarchaeota archaeon
GAATCTCTTCGGATTGATATGTTGATGCGATTACTCCAGATTGACTCTCTTTCGAAAAGGATAGCAGGTGATCTTTCAGGAGGTCAAAAACGGAGGTTAAACCTTGCCATCGGTCTATTACATGAACCTCAAATCCTGATCCTTGATGAGCCATCAGCAGGAATGGATCCCCAATCACGCAATATTCTCTGGGAATCTATTAGGCAAATTGCATCTCAGGAGGAGGTGACGATCATATTAACTACACATCTTATGGAGACTGTAGATAGGCTAGCTGATCGAATTGGAATTATCGACAATGGTAAAATTATTGCCGAAGGAACCCCCTCTGAATTGAAACAGATCTATGGTCAAGGAGACATCCTGGAGATCACTTTGAAAGAATATTCCCAGGCTCTCGTTGACAGCCTTACGGAGAAATTGAGCGAAGCCTATCCCAATCTAACTCTTACACAGTTTGAAACAAAGCTGAGGATTGCAATGCCTGACCTGATCCGAGAATTTACAGCAATGATTAGTCTTGTTGAACAAAGTATCGGGAAGGAGTGTATCCAGAGTATCACTATACATGAGAATACCCTGGAAGACGTGTTCATTCACCTTACAGGAAGGGAACTTCGGGAGTGATTGAAATGAAAAAATTTGTACGATTACTAATAACCCATCTACGAGTCATCACCAGAAATAGATCTGCACTGTTCTTCACCCTGATATTTCCGTTAATCTTTATCGGAGTATTCGGTATTGCATTTCAACAGGGTGATCCAGCAAACACCACAATACCCATTGCCATAATCAATAACGATGCCGGGATTCCTCAGGATGCAAGGGTTATTGATACTAACAATATCCAACTCTCTAGTGTTGACCTGTCTAGTAAGTTTCTTGACATTCTCAGTTCAATTACCTTTGAAGATAATGAGACCAATATCTTCAAACTCGAGTTATTTGATGATTTTGAGGAGGCAGAGAGCCAAGTTGAGCGCAGATCGCAAAAAGGTATGCTGATTATTCCTGAAGATTTCTCGTTAGCATACATGTCCGCTATTCGTGAAACTGAAAACAATGAAGCTATACCCTGGTCAGGTTATCCTGAGGTAGGGTACTCAACCGAGATAGAGGTCATGGGTGATACCAGTTTGATACAATACAACATTCTCGTGTCGGTTGTCAAAGATGTCATAGACCAATATTTCTCACTGGGAGAAAGCTCATCGAACGGGATTCTGCGGCAGGGATCCTCCATTGATAGTGAAGGGTTTACCACTTTCGATTACGTTGTTCCGGGTCTGGTTATCTTTGCAATCATCTCGAATGCAAATACTGTTGCTGTTGTCGCACTAAACGATGTTGAGTCAAAGATGCTTGATAGACTTCGCCTCACTCGCATACGAAAATGGCAGTATCCCACCTCTCTTGTAATCTCTCAAATTGTAGTATCATTCGTGCAAATCCCCATACTATTCGGTACAGCCCTGCTGTTCGGATTTCCTTTGGTACCTCAATTAGGGTTGGCATTCATATTCGCCATGTTTGTCTCCATTGCAATGTCTGGCATTGGCATGTTATTGGCCGGATTGGCAGCAAATTCAGAGTCAGGTGGTGGAATGGCAACAATTGTCACAACTCCGTTGGCTTTCTTAGCAGGTGCATTCTTCCCCATGCCCAATCCACAAATCCTTCCTGCAGGAATACTGGGTGTACTACCTTTCGGTCTTTTTGACCTATTACCCCCCACAAGAGCGATAACCTCGCTCCGGTTGGTAGTCTTCTATAATTACGGTCTTGTTGATGTCCTCCCTGACTTGCTGATTGCTGCGGGTCTCGCAGTGATATATCTATTCATAGGAATTACAGTCTATTCACGTCGACATATGCGAGCCCACTAATTTCACAGGTCAAAAACGTTTGCCCACTCTCTTCTCCAGAAAGTGCTACTTAGATATCTTTGTTTAATCGAGTCATCGGTTATATAGCCAAGATACCGAGTGATCAGATGGTAGGCATACCCTTTGACTGCCTCTGCACGATTGTCTCCTTGCTCCAGTGCAAATGAATATGATACCCAGCAGATGCGAAGTGGTTCCCATGTTGGATCAAGTGTTCCTCCTTTTGAAATGAATTCCAAGATCTTTTCGTTGTAACCTTTCGCTTCCTCAACCTTCAACTCCTTCAGAGAGAGTCTGATTAGAGCGGAATAAACTCCCATTATGAGTCCTTCTTGTCCCATTCCCAAACGTTTGGCTAATGATTCCTCGTATTGCTGCCGTGCAGTCTCATAGTTACCCAGAGCAACATTTGCATGACCAAGCCAAAGAAGTCCCTCCGCACTCGCCTCTACATGATTCATGCTGCGTTTCAATTCCAATCCTTTTCCGCCAAATTTGAGCACATCCTCCCATCTTCCGAGATTCAAATTTGTCCAAGCCAAATTAATGAGAATAGTTGCCATTGTTGACTTATCACCTCTTTTTTCCAGATTGGATTTAGTTTCTGTCAGAAGCCTCTCCGCTTCTTCAAAATTACCTATTCTGATTTCAGGAATTGCTAAATTTCCCATCGCAGTAGAAATTCTATCCAGCAGATTCATTTCTTCGCTCAGCTTCAAAAAGGTTAGAATATGGTTCTTTGATGAAATAAAGTCTCCTTGAGCCAAATATATCAACCCTAGGACATTATTACTATTGGCTATCTGAGCTTTCTGACCGGTTTTCATTCCACTATCCAATGATTCATTAGCGCAGATGATTGCTTTTGGAATTTCACCAATTGTTAGATTATACCAAGCTCCGATATAATTCGCCTTATGTGAAAACTCAGGATCTTGCAGGAGATCTTTGTAACTCATTATCTCTTCAAGGATTGTCCCTACCTGTGGATAATTGGCAAGCCACCAGAGGTGCC
>JAEOUB010000538.1 GCA_016839545.1 Candidatus Kariarchaeota archaeon
AACATTATAGCATTAGGACTAGCTGCATTTCTCACTAAAAGGGGAAGTATCTTCAGATTGGGAGGGACATAAGATGAAGCGAAGATCGCAAATCTGGATGCTTGTCCAACAAGAATTAAGACGTTCTGTGCGTTCCAGGTATATCATACTCAGCTTTGTTCTGATGCCTTTGATAATGTGGGGTTTCCAGGGAGGATTTCAGTATTTCATGGTAAGTTCAATCGAGAATACTGATACAAACCGATTTGAAGGTGACGTGTTCTATGTCATCAATAATGACCAAGGAAATGGAAGTCATCGCATCGGTGAAGATTTCATTTCAGATCTAGCTCAGATCCGGTATGATGAAAATAGCCAAATCTATGGCTCAGTCATGGAGATCGTGAGTGAAGCTCATACGTTTGATGAACTGGTGGAACACGTTCGTCTTGACGAGTTCTCACCTCTCATCTACATCCCTGAAAATTTCACTGAGTGCTACAATAATTTCAATGCGACCTCATTCCCTGAAGTATTCATCCTATCCAACCCGAGTGATCGCTCCTTCGGGTGGGCTCTCTTTATGACTTCATTTGGGATAACAAATCAAGAACCCTATACAATATACAACATAGACAAGCAATCTGAGCTGCGTATTCAGACATTGACATACGAAGGGGAAGAGGACCTAGCCGATTCTTTCATCGTGGGTTTTATCGGTCTACTGATAACTATCCTTGCAGTGATGGCCCCTGTTGCATTTGTAAGTTCTTCATTTGCCGGAGAGAAGGAGAAACATACTCTCGAAGGTCTGCTTGTGTTACCGATCAGGAGGTTTGATATCCTGATTGGAAAATTGACGGCAGGGATGTCTTTGATCGTGATATTCTCAATCATGAATACACTAGGCCTGCTATTTTATCAATGGATCGTCAACCAAGCAGCAGCACAGGGTGCTAATCCATTGACTGATGGAATTACAATCAGTACAGAAATGATCATCGCTGTTTTCCTAATGGTGTTCCTTTCTTCCTTTATCGCAATCGGTTTCGGTATTGCCATTGCCAGCCTCGCAAAAGATACAAGTAGTGCTGAAGGCACCTATATGGTCACCATGATGGTACCTGCACTAATTGTCGGAATGACAACAATGTTATCACAACTTCCAACCAAACTCAATGCTTTGTACCTGATACCCTGGACACATTCGTTGGCAATACTGTACAAGAGTATCTACCCGCAATCCTACACAAATCAGACGATAACGGGGTCGTTACCTCTAGATATTGCATTCCATCTCGGATATCTGATGCTATTCGTATTCGGTAGCTTGTTTCTTGCATCAAAAGTATTTGATAGAGAGAGTGTCGTTGGTTAGGTTAGATGTACAGTAGCAAATTGGAAATTGAATTAACCAATTGACCCTTCCATCTCAAGTTCTATGAGACGATTGAGTTCAACTGCATATTCCATAGGTAATTCTTTGGTAAATTCATCGAAGAAACCCATGACAACCAGGCTGAGTGCCTCGTTTTCTGGAATACCACGACTCATCAGATAGAAGAGGGTATCAGCATTGATCTTACCGACTGTGGCCTCATGAGTGAGAGTCATATCATCTCGTGAAATCTCATTGTAAGGGAATGTATCATTGGAACTCTCATCATCGAGGAGGAGAGCATCACAAATCACATTTGAGACACAGTCACGAGCATGGGGTGCAACCTGCACCAGTCCTCGATAGGTTGTTTTACCATTTCCCTTGGATATGGATTTTGCAGTGATTTTAGAATGAGTACGGGGTGCAAGATGTATCATCTTGGCACCGGTATCCTGATGTTGATTGTTACCTGCGTATGCGACAGAGAGAACTTCTCCCTTTGCACCTTCACCTAGCAAATAGACTGAAGGGTACTTCATGGTAAGCTTGGATCCGATGTTACCATCGACCCACTCAACGAGTGCGTTCTTGTAGGCATATGCTCTCTTTGTAACCAGGTTGAATACATTCCCACTCCAATTCTGAATAGTTGTGTATCTGAGTCGTGCACCTTCCATTGCGATGAGTTCGACAACAGCTGAGTGTAGCGAGTCCTCAGTATAGGTTGGAGCTGTACATCCCTCGATGTAATGAACATCGCTTCCTTTCTCGGCAATAATTAGGGTTCGTTCAAATTGACCTACATTCTTGGAATTAATCCTGAAATACGCCTGGAGGGGGATATCAACTTTGACACCTTCTGGGACAACAATAAAGCTGCCACCTGACCAAACTGCAGAATTCAATGCTGCAAACTTGTTATCCTCTGGAGGAATAACTGAAGCAAAGTACTTTCTGAAGAGCTCTGGGTACTTTTTGAGTCCCTCATCAGTATCTAGAAAGATAACTCCCCGTGCCTCAAGATCCTCACGGAGCTTGTGGTAAACTGTCTCACTGTCATATTGAGCACCTACACCGGCAAGGAATTTTCTCTCTGCCTCGGGAATACCCAATTTCTCAAATGTATCCTTGATATCATCTGGCACGTCATCCCAGCTTTTCTCAGCTCTATCAGAGTATCGGACATAGTACCGGATCTTCTGAAAATCAAGGGTTTCGACGATGTCATCTGCCCAATCAGGTGTTGGCATAGCAAAGAACTTTTTCAGTGACTCCAATCGGAATTCGAGCATCCATTCAGGCTCATTCTTGTGGGCAGAGATCTCACGGACCACTGCCTCTGAGAGTCCAGAGTCTGTCTGTGCCTTGATGTTTTCCTCGGAATCAGCCCAACCTGCCTTGTAATCAATATCAATTTCAGGTTTCTGTACTTCTTGGGTCATCTTACCATATTCATGTAAGAGGTCAACTATATTAAACCATCAGTTAATTACCATTATCCAATATCCCCGGTTGTAACAAGGACCACGCCACTCACTATTTTTTGATGAGAGAATAGATTGTCTGTTAGGTGCGTATCTTTATTAACTTGACTACAGTTGGTAAAGATGTAAACAGTCATGTACAACACTAGAATGCTCTCCTGCCCCGTGGTGCGACCCGCACGACAGGCAGATGCACATGCAATGGCAAGTCTAGTAGTACAATCTGGGTCAAAATTTATAGAATCTGTCTTCAAAGGAGATATGCAGGGAGCTTACAAGGTTCTACTCACACACTATCAAGAGAGTGTAGAAAGGATCTATGTGGTGACAGAAGCAGAGAAAATTGTTGGCCTCATGAAACTGCACGTTCCAAACCAGATGATCGGGAACTCTATAAGTTTCCTGCATCTCATCAAAATACTCGGTCTGAAGAGAGGGACACGAGCAGGAATATTACTTTCCCATTGGGATGAATACAAGCAGAAGCCTGATGAGGCGTATATTGAATACTTGTATGTATCTGCTGAATGGGCAAATTTCAATGTCATGGAAAATCTATTAGAACGGGCATTTCATGAATCCTACAGGGCCAAAGCCAAATATGTCACTCATTTCATACCAGTCAACAACTACCTTGCACTTGATAAATTCAAGGATCAAGGGTTTGTAACTAGAAGACGTATCAGATCTCCCCTTGCCAAACTGATGGGTGCGAAATACACAGCATGGTACAGGACTACTCATACATTTGGAGAGACACCCATCACTGTGAAAGAGATGGTTGCTGAGAAATGGGATGTCGTGAGAACTAATTGGCAACAGAGAAGAAGAGAAATTGGTGCTGCAATGCGGATTAATTTCGCATTAACACTCATTCCTGTTGTTGCTGGATCTTTAGCCTACACTCGAGGATATCCAGTCGCCGCTGCAGGATGGGCTCTTATTCTCCTAGGCCACCTCCTCGGGGCACGACTCTACCTTAAGGGCAATCCCTATGGTAGAATGGGGCTGATTATAGCTATGGTGGCTGAAGGAGTCAACCTCTTTGGCAGATCTATCCGTACAGATAGCTGGTTTGACAGAGGATGGCTCATACCTCTAGCATTGGTTACATTCTGGATCGCTGTTGTCTTGTTAAGAAATCCCAAAGCCAACTTCGATGTTGCAATTACTACAGCCTAAGATTTCTCTTTCAATAATACTTCTACTTCACGAATTTTTTCCATCACAATGGCTGTATCCTCACCCAGTTCGACTTGAAGATCGAGGATTTCCTCAAGTTGTTTTAATCGGTTCTCTAGTACCTCACGATTAGTCATAGATGACCCTAAGTGAAGCCGGATAAAAAACCAAAGGTATCCTTCTCATTCCACACATTGCCTTCAAGTACGGTTTGGTAAAAACTGACGATATACGAGGCAAGGTGAGCTCTGTTGTGATAAATCTCTACAATTAGCCTTTTCAAACTCTGATACAGGTCGGTTGAAATGAGATCATCCAGAGATTCATTCAAATTGAGATACAAAGTCAGGGTGCTTGTCATGGTGAGGGATTTCAGTATCATGAGGGCAACTAACCGGTTTACCGAGTTTCTTGCAGAGTATCTCAACAAGTATGAAGCTCACATGCAAAACCAGTTCTGTTGCCTCTTGTGATGCTAATTCTAACGGCATACCAAGCTCTTGATTGAGATAAACCTCCAGAATCTTGGTTCGATGTAGCAATTCCCGAAGAACCCGTGCCCCATATTCTGTTGGGACAAAGCCCTTCCTCTTTATTTTTTGCAATATGCCTTTCTCTTCTAGACGTGAGAGGATTGCATATGCACGAGGTCTGGAGATTTCATGACCACGACTGGAGAGTAGCTGGGAAACTTCCTCTGCACCAAGTAATACAACAGGTGCTTTGGAAATTTGAAGTCGGATGAATTCCCTCATGACCTCCTTCTCAACAGTGGTGAGATCGAATTCCAGGATCAGGTCACTCATACGGGAACCTCCTGGATAACTTTGGGAATGAGACGTTTAGAGAAGAGGATACCAATGAATATGACTCCAGAAACTGTAGAAATAACACTAGCAACTTCTACGTCACCCCAAAACCAAGAAATCAGAGTACCTATGACAGCGGTTAGCACAGCCAATCCTGTGCTGACAAGTATCATCTGATGAAATTTTCGAGTGATCAGGTAGGATGTGGCTGCTGGAATCGCTGCAAGTGCGACGACTACAATTATTCCTGCCACTCTGAAAACAACGACAATGGAGATACTCGTCAGGATCATATATGCCAGATTTATCAGCTCAGGTCTAAATCCAAAGAGTCGACCGTATTCGGGATCAAAGATAGAGATTTTGATCTCCTTGTAAAACCCAGCTAGAAATCCAATATTGATGATTAGGAGGATCAGCAGGTTCCATGAAACGATTGGACCCAGGTCACGACCGTTGATAATGAGCCTATCAAAAGGAACCAGTGCAATGGATCCAAGGAGGACCGAGTTGACACTGAGGACTGTATTGGCAGTGTATCTTGCCACTAGGAGAATACCAAGAGCGAAGAATGTCAGATATACCAACCCAAGTGCTGCATCAAGATTGACATGTGAGGAAGACGCAATAAGCTCTACCAGCCAGACAATGATAATACCGGTAAGAGCTGCACCTATAATCAGATATGGCGAATTCAAATCTTCAGTTATCAAATATGCCACCACAATACCGGTAAGAACCGAATGTGACAATGCAAATGTCGAGAGTGAATTGCCTCGCAGAACCAGATAGTTTCCAGGCAATGACATAATCACTGTGGATAAAACAGCAATTACCATCAGTTCCACAAGTAATGACATTCAATCCCCTCCCGTGAGAACATCACTGATTGCCTTTGCACCTCTGTAGGTCAATGTGTATCGTTGACTCGTTACTTTCTTACAGTACCCACAGTGACAGAGGGTCTCTACCACATTGGAGTCAAGATCTGGAAAATCATCAATGTCAAATTCCAAAAGTGTCAGTCCTTCTGACTCCAGCAGACCGGGAGTGGAAGAAATGAATTGACTGAGGACATCTGAGTGGTCGATTCTTCTGTGAAACAGATAATTGTGGATGATATGGATGAGCATCCCATTCTTAGATCCGAAGAGGATTGATGCCAAGGTTACCACCGATAAGAGCAGGATAATCGTAGGGCCTTGAGGAGTATCTGATGCTCTACTGCTGATAATCTCACCAGCATCAGAAGAGAGACTTCCAATCATACCTGAAATGATGAGGTTATTTGAAAAAACGTTTGACCACTGTCTAGCTGCAATAGCTGGACTGATGAGGAGACCTGCAACGAGTACCACACCCATATTCTCAACAGAAAGTACGATTACGGTGGCAACTAACACAAGGAGAAGATTCTCATAGAATACAACTCGGAGACCGGAGACAAGGGCAAATTCACGATCAAATAGCAGGACCTTGAATTCCTTGTAGAATAGAAGGACTATTGCTAAAACCACAAATGAGAGAAAGATGAAAAATCGGAGATCAGATATTGTCAGAAAGGCAATATTACCCACGAGGTAATGCTTGAGACCAACCTGAGATTGTAGAGGAAGGCGTTGAATGACACTAAGCAATGCCAGTCCAATTCCCACGAAGAAAGAAAGTGACACTGCAATTGCGACTTCACCTTTGAGTGTTGTATTTCTCTCAATATAATTCACAAAGAGAAC
>JAEOUB010000539.1 GCA_016839545.1 Candidatus Kariarchaeota archaeon
CCTCTCCGTCCGTATTGTTGGCAACATGGATGTGTACCTTTGCCATGTGTTCATCAGTGTCATGGTCACCCACCTCGTCAATATTGACATCATGTTCAATGACTGCATTGGGGTTCTCGAATTTCAGCTCATAACAGGTATCTTTCTCAACCTCATATTCTGTTTTCTCATAGATGGTGGAAACAGCATCTGCCTTGATCAGAAGTTCTGCAGTTGGTGTATCACAGTGGTCCATCGATTCATGATCGTCACCATGGTCATCATGTCCCTCACTGGCAATTGCACCGGTCACTCCGAAGAGCAGGACTGATATTAGAAACAGCGGAAGTAGTTTGCGTATCATTTTTACTCACTGATACCCGGAGGTATCATGTGATCTGTATACCCGAGATCATTTATAAAATAACTATATTTTCTACACTATGTAGAAATTTTTAGGATCGCCAAGATTTCGATATTATGAAAACTGGACGAATTCTACATTACGTAGAAAATTTACTCTAAAATATATAGCATTTACCCACAGTTCTTATTATATCGCGTCTAGAACATGCTGTGGAGACAGGAGAGCTCAAAACCCTGGTTATCCAGACCCTTCGCACCCTCCAGGAGGCCTCGGTTAACGAGATCCAGGCAGAAATTGACACAGCCACCGGGAGGAGCTATGCCATGAGCACCATTGCCACCATTCTCAGCCGGCTGGAGGAGGAGGGCATCATCATTGGTGAGAAGAAACGAAAAATTGACCGCAAGAAGACGTACTACTCTATCAAACCCTCAGCCCACAAGGAAAAGGCGACTGAATTCCTCAGGGACTATATTACACAGTATGGTGATGTGGGCATCCGCCATCTCAGTGATGTGATGGGAAACGAGATCTCACAGGATGAGCTTGTCCAGCTCCGTGCCAAGCTTCTAGAGGACTGATCGCATGCATACCTGGCCTGTTATTATTGCATTATCTCTGCTCTCTCTGATTATGGGATTCTACTATCTTTTCAAGAGAGATGAGAGCAGCAAGGCTCAGGTATTTTTGCTCACCAGCTACGGTATCATCTCCTCAGCATTTCTTCTCATCCTGGTCACGATCTGGCATTACCACCCTGTCTGGGGTGAGTGGATCCACCGACATCCCGAGTCTCATCTCTCTGAGATAGTCATCTTTCACATCGGTCCCATCCATGTCGATCTGCTTACCGTAGCAGTACTGGGAGCAACAGCTCTCTTCTACACCCTTGCTATAATCTACAGCCAGATGAAACTGAGGATACTCTATTATGAGATGGAACGGAGAGATATTGCCACACTCAGCACACAGCTATCCTCAACACATCGATTTCTTGGCTCATCTCGCCTCTTTGTTGTAGAGGATCCATCACCTCATGCCTTCAGCTTCTCTCGCATCACCAGTATCTTCTCGCCCACTGTGATTGATACCATTGTGGTGACCACAGGTCTCATCTCTATTCTCAATGATGATGAGCTCGAGGTGGTCCTTGCTCATGAACATGCTCACTGTCACAATCATGATACCCGCTATGCACATCTGATTGTTACTCTACGGGCTTTGATGCGGTACGATCCTGTGCTGAAGCTCTTTGAGAACCGACTGAATTTTCACCAGGAACTGCAGGCAGACACCAGGGCAGCTGAGATCACCGGCAAGCCCCGAGATCTGGCAATGGCACTGCTGAAACTGATGGAATTCCGTGCAGTACCGATGGCCACAAATCTGATTTCTGGCTCGTCTCAATTAACAATTCTTCGTATTGAGCGTCTCATCACCATGGTTGCTACCTGTTGAAACGTTGAGGGAGTTAGCATATCATTGACATAGGCTCCCAACCCTTCCACATCCTGAGACAGTACTCCGAATTTTGCTTTCCAGTAGCCAATATTTCGCTGTTTGAACTCATAGAGATCATCAACAGATATTCCACTCTGAGCAAAGGATTGTATTTCCAGCTCCATTGCGTGTGTCTCCTACACCATCCTATTAGATCACCTGTCACTGCGGGGGCTGAAAGTAGGGTTCATCTGCACGCTTATTCCACTGCAACACGTAGAAGGCATTGCCCATCACCCAGTTAAGCTGAATATTCTCCACGTTCACAGGAAGCAGATCCAGTGGTGGCTGGTCCCTGTACAATCCGTTGACTCGTAGCAATTTCCTGCCAAATTCAGTCTCCAGGTTCCAGGGACCCATTCCCTCGTCACTGATCAGGATCTTGCCGCCAACCTTGACGACGCGTTGCATTTCATCCACGGCCCGTTTCTTTTCAGTAAACGTATTTATCCCGCCTACATGAATTATCGCGTCGAAGTAATCGGCGGGAAATGGTAGATACGAGGCATTTGCCAGCACATACCTGATGTTGGTACGATCGGCGAATTTGTCCTGTGCCACTGCCAGCATGTTGGGAGAGAGGTCCAGGGCAACATATTCCCCGTCACCAATGGCATTCAGCACAAATGGGGTATTGGCACCGGTTCCCACAGAAATCTCCAGGACACGATCTCCGGGTTGAAGTCCCAGTTCATCAATCATGGCAGCTCGAGTGGATTGCTCCTCCTCTCCATGCATGGCAAAGAGCTGCTGGGCTGCCATGTCATAGTGCTGAGCAATCTGCTTGTACTGCTCAAAATACAGGGCATCATTGCCACTGAGTTCAGCAGGGTAGGTGAGGTTCAGCGTGGGTGATGTCTGGGGGAAGTTATGTTCGTTGGTGCATGTCACCTGCGTACCGGTTCTCTCCAGAGAGGACTGACACACGGGACAGATAAGAGTGGGTATTTGGAGTGTACTCATTATATCACATCGAGCCCGACAATTTGTTCCATTATTTTGATTTTCTCGAACAATTATAAATGGGCTATACTACACTATGAGCTGTTTCATATATAATATGATTTGAAACAAAGCGTTATATGTTGCACCACAGGGTGTAATTAACGTGTCTCCCTCATCCTACATTGACGAGATCCAACCTGTGATTAAGGCGTACTCACGACCACTTCAGATCAGTATCATTCAGCTGCTCAAAATTTATGGCCGCCTCTCTACGAAAGAGCTGACAGACAAGTTGAATCGGGCAAAATCAACCGTGCTTCGACATCTTGACACCCTTGTGGATACCGGCCTGGTGAAGGGGATCGAGGTCAAGGAAGGCCGTGGGAGGTATCCCACCCTCTACTTCGAGCTGGATCCCAGCAAGTCTATGAGCATTCAGGGTCAGAAGCTCAGAGAAGCCGGCAATCTCTCATCTGAGGAATACGAGCTCTATCTGAGGACATTTCAGGCGAGATATATTCAGGTACGCGAGATCCTTGATCAGTGTGTCACCTATCTGGAGCGGCAGATAGAGGAGGTACGTCAGGCAGAGGATAGTGATGCTCTCCTGAAAATTGGCAAGGACAACCTGGGGCAGTTAATACTGAACTACCTGCCCAAATCCAAGATCTGGCCAGATTTCAAGGGGACACCCATTGATCCTGTGGAGGGTGAGAGGAACGAGTACCTGGAGATGAATATGGTGCTTCCCATACGCAGGCTGGTGGAGACTCTTAATTCCGATATCTGGGAATATGACGGTACTATCTGGCCCTACGACTGATACCTCTTGCTGTAGTATTTGCTAGTCTCGTATTCCCGGTAGCCTATAGATGCATTCAGTGTAAGAAGGCCATCCTCTGATTTCTCGCCTCCTCTGTAATTTGATGTGACAATCTCTTTCAGGCTGGCATACTTGTCAGATAGCTGCAGTAACATCTTCCCTTTAAGCCACTGTGCCAAACCTTTGTGGCGATGTTCAGGAAGTATGCCTGTAAGTTCCTGGTGTGCTACCCACGGCTCATCTCCTGCATTGACGACATAGGTCTCGGTGAGGCCCACGATCTTTCCCTTGGGATCCCAGACAATGATGGTTGTCCAGTCAGTACCAGCAGCCTGTCCATACTCAGTCTCTCGCTTTCTGCGTATCTCGGGGTCCAGCTGGTAGGGTCCACTGATACTGGATCCACCAAATCCCTTGATCTTCTTGTAGACGTCACAGAATTCATCTATTATCTCCTCAGGACAGGTCTGGAACATGGCCAGTCTATAGAACTGTGACTGTGCTGATGCCTCGTAGCGGTCCACCCAGGATTGTATCTGTGTCCAGTTGATCTGATCAAACTTTAATCTCTGGTGTACCTGTTCCTGAACAAAGTCAAACCCGATTGACTCATAAAATTTCTGGGTTGCCTCTCGCTTGGAACTGACCCTGATCTCAAAATTCGAATAGGTTCTCTTGATGGTCTCTATCATGAA
>JAEOUB010000540.1 GCA_016839545.1 Candidatus Kariarchaeota archaeon
AAGGGTTTGATCTGAAGGTATCAATAGATGACACTCATGATGGATTTGCAAAACAGCTCGATCTTGGTATTGCAGCAGCAAATGAGCATAGAGACAGTATTGATGAAGCTATACAGAAGATCCTTCCTGAGGATAAAGATGGCCTCTTGCTTCTTGTAACTGGTGCTGGTGCAACGGGTCTTGGGGCAACAATGGTTGCTGCTGAATTGCTCTTCTCCAAATATCGCAAGTTACCACCGATTGTAACACTACTTCCAGAGTCATTTGAAAGTTCCAGAGTACAGTATAATATCTCACAATTCCTCTACAATATTGCCTTCAGAAGAGACAATAGAGGTAATGCTGTACTATTACTTGATAATAAACCGAGTTTCAAGGAGATGGAACTTCCCTTTTCTACTGTTACCAGAACACGTCTTGATACGATACCGGTTGCCTTCGCTGACCTATTGTTTGCATCTTTCGAGAAGGCAATGACGGAAGAATTCGACGCTACTGTAAAGGATCTGTTTGATGTTATCCATACTCCTGGTATCGCCGTATTTGTTTCCGAAGATCTCGCTAGTGATGAGTCAGAGGTAGACAGTTCGAGAATTTCTGATGTTATCTCGGAAAGTGTCATTTCAACCACTTCCCTGAGTACTGAACAGGTATTTGATGCGAAGAACGCCTTTATTGCAATGTTCAATATTGATACTGAAACAGATCAGTTGAGTTTCCAAACAGAATTTGAAGCAAAGAAGTTGAAAAGATCCTTTTCAGGTAATCCACCATTCATCAAAATTGTTGTACCCGATAAACGAAATCACGGGAGCACACCTAAACTTCGAGGTATTGTTGCAGGATTGCCTCTGCCAAATCGAATTTTACAGATCATGCGGATGGCGAGAGAAGCTCGCAAGAGAATTATAATTAAGGAACATGCTATGATGAAAGAAGTGATCCCATTCGACATTGATTATGTCAACAGTTTGGAAGATAAGTTACGTTCTTGATTACTTCTGGATAGCCTCTTTCTTTCCAAATTTTCGCTCTTCCCTGCGGATTAGTCGTCCAATGTTCTCCCTATGCTTCCAATATATCAACGCGGTCAAGGCAAGGCCAAGATAGGTGTATTCAATTTCTTCCATCCTGATATTGAGGAGGACTGCAATTACCACAATACCCAGAAGATTACCCAATGATGTGAATCTGGTAGTGGCAACAATGACTACCCAGAAGACGAGCATGATGACGAAACTTAGAGGATCGATGGCAAGGAGTACTCCAGCAGTTGTCGCTCCTCCTTTACCACCTGAGAATTTTAGCCAGATGGAGTAGCAGTGACCAAAAACTGCAAAGAAACCAGCAGTGACCACAACTGATTGTTCAGTGGAGAAAAAGCCAACTTCTGTCACATTCCCAACGGCCAGAGCTCTGGCTATTAGGATAGCAGCCGTACCTTTGAAAATGTCAAATAATGCAACTGCAGCAAAGATTTTCTTACCGAATAATCGGCCTGCATTTGCCCCACCAACATTTCCCGAACCCTGAGTTCTGATATCAACACCGTGGAATACTCGTCCAAGGATGTACGCTGGTGGTATCGAACCAAGGGCATAACCAATCACAATTGCCATAATGGATGTTAGAAAAGTCATATTTCCTCTTCAAGGAGTCTATTTTTAACGGTTTCACACTGAGTGAAGATACATTGATGATTTTGGTAGTAATGCACAACTCCTTCCGCAGAGATATAGGTATTTATGATGAAACCAGGTGAGCCGGATATGAAAGAGATCATTCATACTGATAATGCACCCAAAGCGATAGGACCTTACTCACAGGCTGTAAAAGTGGGTAATCTCCTGTTTACAGCAGGACAGGTAGCCTTCGTTCCCGAAACCGGTGAACTGAACAATGCCACTGTAGAGGATGAGATGACACAGGTCATGAGAAATCTTGGGGAGATACTCAAGGCCGGTGGCTCAGGTTTTGACAATGTTGTAAAGACTACAATTTTTGTTTCTGATCTGGCACACTATGCTGAGATCAATTCTATCTATGCACGCTATTTTGGCGAGAACCCACCAGCCAGATCAACGGTTGAGGTATCTCGGCTTCCCAGAGATGTTCGGGTAGAAATCGAGATGGTAGCAATTGTTCCATAAAAATAAGGAACCAACTTATCTTATAGTACCATAGCTATTAAAAAGACATTTTTCTATAGTATTTTATGGTGGTTGAATTTCTTCTACCAGTCTCTGAGATAGTCTTTCTATTAGGAGCTGCCTTATTTTTCGGATATAGCTTTTCACTCTTTTTTGAAAGATTTGGGATTCCAAATGTATTGGTGTATATTGTTGTTGGATTTCTTGCCGGTATTGTACTCAGGGAAGTTGAGCCTGGGTTCTTAGAATCAGAGTCCTATGAATACTGGTTCAAATTCGTCGAAAACATCGCTCTCGGTCTAATTGGGTTCAAAATTGGAACTGAAATGGAATTCAAGATGCTCAGGGAACACAGCCGAGTAATCGTCATTGTGACTCTTATGCAGGTTATCGTAACATTTCTTCTTGTATTTGCAGGTACATATGTTTTCACACAGAATCTATTACTTTCACTGATTTTTGGTGGTTTGGCCACTGCAACTGCACCGGCTGCAACTATAGAGATCATCAGGAGATTCAAAGCAAAAGGTCCGTTGACACAACGAATTCAATGGGTGCTGGCATTTGACGATGTATTGGCAGTTCTCGTGGTTGAGGCGATCATCTCCTATGCTGCCATATCACTGATCGGCGACACTGTGACAGT
>JAEOUB010000541.1 GCA_016839545.1 Candidatus Kariarchaeota archaeon
ATATGTTAGATGGCATAGAGCGATACAGGAGAAGCTCCGGAAGGTCACTTCGTGCGAAAGTTGAACCTGTGGCACAGGAGATTGTGGATCGCCTGACCTCCCAATTTTCATCAATAACAGAGATCACTGTCGCAGGCTCAATGCGGAGGCGGAAAGAGACCATAGGCGATCTTGACATCCTGATTCAGAGTAAAGAAACCGGGAAGATCATGTCCTTTTTCACGACTATGACAGATGTTGATCGTATTCTCGTCGCAGGAGACAAGAAGAGCTCAATCATCGTAGAGGGTGATCTGCAGATAGATCTCAGGGTGATAGAGGGGGATGCCTACTATTCGCACCTGCAGTACTTTACCGGGTCAAAGGAACACAATATCAGGACAAGACAAAGGGCAATTGACCTTGGCTACAGGCTCAATGAGTACGGACTGTTCAAGGATGAGAATGCCGTACCATTGCAATCTGAGGCAACTATCTATGAGACTCTCGGAATGGAGTATGTCATCCCTGAGCTTCGAGAGGATAGAGGTGAGATTGAAGCTGCACTTGACAATTCTTTGCCAGAACTGATCACGAGGGCAGATATTAAAAGCGATTTTCATGTCCATTCAAAACCAGATGATCCCTCCCTAATAGGAAAGGAAGGTACAATGGAAGCGATGATTGAGGCTGCAATTACAAAAGGATTGGAGTACCTGGTATTTACAGATCATACCCAGGACCTCGCAATGGTTTTTGGATTGGATGATGAGAGGATGCTAGAACAGATCGACAAGATCAGGATGCTAAATGATCAGTACGAGGATATCGAACTCTTTGCAGGAGCCGAACTCAATATCCGTGCTGATGGTACAGTTGATCTAGAAGAGAGTACTCTTGATCAGCTGGACTTTGCAATAGCATCCATCCATACTCAACTGAAAATGGAGGAGGAAGAGATGATGCAACGTATTATGGGGGCTATGGATTACAATCAAGTCAGATCAATTGCTCATCCGACCACACGGGAATTCAAGAAACGTGATCCATTGCCACTGGATTTTGATATGTTGGTAGACCATGCCATCAAGACAGAGACTGCACTTGAGATAAATGGAGCTCCTGAGCGTATGGACCTCTCGGATGATATCATTCACAGGTACAGAAATACCGGTCTGAAGTTTACTCTTGGTTCAGATGCCCATCATCCCCATCAATTCAAAAACCTGGACTATGGTGTCGATCAGGCAAGAAGAGGCTGGTTGGGCAAAGAACATGTGCTCAACACTCTGTCTCTCAAAGAATTTCGAAAGTTGATCAAGTAATATCTCAAGACTCACAACAATCAAATAATCACTCATTAGGACATTTCCATGGTGGTACCCAACCTTAATGTGGTGAGTAAATCTCCCGAGACTGTCACAGGATCACATCCCCTGGTATTTGTTCATGGGATGTTTCAGGGCTCCTGGGTATGGGAGGAGCATTTCTTTGACTACTTTGTCTCTCAGGGGTATGAGTGTCATCTGGTCAATCTGAGGGGTCATAATGGGAGCGACAATGATGGTTCATTCAGGTTCATCTCCATCAAGCATTATGTAGAGGATCTAAAGAGCGTGGTTGATACACTGGAAGATCCCATTCTGATTGGCCACAGCATGGGTGGCTTCATCATCCAGAAATACCTTGAGAACAATTCTGCGAAATTGGGTATCATGATTGCTTCAGTCCCTCCTCGTGCCGGAGTGTTTGGAGCGACTTTGAAGGTGATGCTCAGACACCCACTCCTATTTCTCTGGGGTAATCTGACCATGAGCCTGCAACCTCTTGTGAACAAGCGTGAACTACTGATGGGTCTGATGTTTGATCCGAGTTTGCCTCGAGAATTGGCAGATAGATACTATCCGAGGCATCAGAATGAGAGTTTTCGGGCATATCTAGACATGTTGCTCTTCAGGTGGGTTAAAGTCAAGAAAATTATGACTCCGCTGGAGTTTCTTGGGTTTGAAAATGATCTCTCCATCTCTGCCAAATCTGTCGAGCGATCCGCTCGTACCTTTGGCAAGGAGGCGAGGATATTCCCTAACCGGGGTCACAGTCCCATGATAGAGCCTGGTTGGGAGGAAGTTGCAGAATATATTTTGAGTTTTCTACCCTAGAAACTGATGATAGGAAGAGCAGGGACAAAGGGTGATGATTTCTTCTCGATATCGAGAAGCCGTCGTTTTAACCTGTCCAGGTCCACGGTTTCCATTTCCTCAAATTGGTCGACAGTTCCCAGGATGTTGCCTCTTCGGAACCATACTGGAGGGAGCACAACTCCCAGAATGATTAATATCGTGAAGATGATCGTATTCATAACTCATAATCGCATTCCAAGATGATCAATTAGACCTCTACAAAATATATATTCTATAGACAATGTATTCTTTTGATCAGGTAAGAATTTCCAGTCGTGGATATTTAGCGGTGAAGGTATCCGATTGGACTATTTACTGATATCAAATAGCTCTCGGATTAATCCAGGTACATGATCCCGCTGCAGAAAATCAGGCCTGTCGTGACCAATAAGGCTATTCTCATCATATTTGTAACTCAGCATAGCTTCCACCCAGTCAGCAGGAATACCAGCTCTGCCGTAAGCCGCACCAAGGAGACCTCCCACAATAGCTGCATTCGTGTCGGTGTCTCCCCCTTTCATCAGAGTTTGAAAGATTGCGTCTTCATAAGGTGCCCTTGTTTTGAGAAAATGAAAAGCAAGGATAAATCCCCATTTGGCAAATCCAATC
>JAEOUB010000062.1 GCA_016839545.1 Candidatus Kariarchaeota archaeon
GAGGTTACCGAGAACCATGGTTGAGATCAGCAGCAGTCCCACAATGTCTGTAGTTAGCGGGTGACGTGCAGAGAACAGCAGGAACAGGTAGACCAGAAAGCCTGCAAGGCCAAAGCCCATCCACAGGGTGAATTTTGGCATCAGGAGACCATACAGGATCTTAACCGGGTATTTCACCGGCAAGTCCACCTCGTTGAGCTCCGCTGCCTCTTCACTGAGGTTGTAGCGGTTATCCTTGGTTTTTTCCAGATATCCTGCATCCACCAGCTTGTCCACATGCCAGGCGACAGTGGAGATATTGCGGATACTGAACTCTCGCTGCAACTCCCTCAGCCCTATGGTGCCATTCTGCTGCTTGGCATACAGAAAGATACGCAGGGGCGTGGGGTGTTTGAACACCGAGTCATCCAGAGCCAGACTACGCATCTCCAGCAATGGATCCACCTCTCTCTAGACTCAGAATAATCTCATTGACAGCATACTCAAAGGGTACCATGTCAATATTATCCAGTTGGGTTACATAGATTTCTCTGACATCACTGTCCATGTCATTTGCACAAATACAGACTCCCCATTCGTCAAAGAGGAAAAGATCAAGGACATTAAAGATGACATAAACCTGGCCGTTGACGATAAAAATCAGGATAGAAGTGCCATCATTGTAGTGTAGCCTGATTTCCATGAGATCATGATCGCTGTTGAACTCAGAGTAGAGCCTGTTTTCGAGCTCATCCACAGAAATTTGTTCGAAGGCATTGTCAAGTGGAAATGAAGCGGTGTAACCGGCTGTGATTGCACCCAGATCCTCGGGAGCAAAGACACCTGTGTAGGTTCCAAGACCTAGCAGGGAGAGAGAGGTTACCTCCAAATCATAGTCTCCTATGGGTTCAGTGAGATTGTAGACATTCTGTGTAGGAATAATCAGACCACTCACACCACTGGATCCCCGTGCAAAACGTGCTTTGGGAAAAACGGCCGAGACACTGCCTTCATCGACCTCGATGCTCGTAGATTCAACAGTGAAGCGGATCAGTGAATGACTCCGTGCCTGCAAGGTAGCTGATAGCGACAGCGTGGAAGAGAAATCCCAGCTGGGATCACCTGTAGGATCCATAATCTCGTAGGGAGGTTGTTCTAAAACTAATGCGGGAACCAGCCCGATTAGTAGTGCCATGAAAATACCGATCAGAAATGATCGTAGTTGGGGTGATAACATTGTTGCCATCCTGAATATAGTTGGGATTACTATTTAGTAATACTACAGCCTTGAAAAGCTTGTCCAAGACAATTGGACAGTCTATTCGCTGTATCGAATTAACGGGTCACCCTGTTTTTCAGGTCATAAAAACCGGAGATACGGGCACCGACTGTATCATCTTTCTCGATTTGTACTGCCCGGGGAGTACCTGTGGAGATAATATCTCCCGGTAGCAGGGTCATCACCTGGGAGTGGAACTCCACCAGGAAGTCGGGGGGGTACTGCATATTGGATACCACGTTGGAGGCGTAGACCTTCCCTTTGTGCAGTGTGGATACCTCAAGGTGCATCACCTTGTCAGTGGTAAATTCATCAGCCGTGATCAGAACCGGTCCAAATGAGAAAAAGCTGTCAAATGATTTTGATAGTGTCAGAAATCGGGGATTGAGACGCAGGATGTCCTCTGCCGTGCAGTCAATAATAGTGGTAAAACCGGCCACCACACTCAGCCACTGATCCCGATCGACATTCTTGCACTTCTTGCCAATAATTATACCCAGCTCACCCTCTCCAGTCGTTCTCTGTGATAGTTCTGAGAGTTGGATCGTGTCCTCATGCCCAATGATAGTAGTTGTGGGTCGCATAAAGCTGCCCGGATACTTGTCCGGGGTACCCTCGTCCAGATCTGCAGCATGACCGGCGTAGTTCAATCCAATTCCCCAGATTTTGTCAGGATCGGGATATAGCGGCAAAAAGGTCATAGATTCAAAATCACTGCCTTTCACACGGCTCAGCTCGGTATCGTTGCTGTTGTACCAGATCACCAGCTCTTCTAGATAGTTAGAAATCAGTGTTTTCATATCCACATTCCATGAGGAGGGCAATTGATAGGTATCAATCACCTCTTCCAGTAACAGGACGCGGTTATCAATGACAATGGCCACTTTGGGAACAGATCCATGGGAGACAGTTGCAAGTCGCATTTTTCAGACCTCAGTCAGTGATTTGCCACAGAATGGGCAGTATTTGATCCCGATGATACGGTCCGGAACCTTGGCAGCATACGATCCGTAGTTGTATTCCACCACCCAGTCATCGTAGTCATCATCATGATAAACTGACAGGTTTGATACCATGATCTCACAGCTATGGGTATTCATTCCTCATCTATCTGCTACTGATAATAATGGATTGGC
>JAEOUB010000542.1 GCA_016839545.1 Candidatus Kariarchaeota archaeon
ATGGAGAGGGTTGGCAATCTGTCGTGTGAGATCTGCTACCAGGACATCAAGCCTGATGCCTCAATAGATTGCTTCTCATGCTCACAGGACTTTCATATCACCTGTGTCGACCAGCTACTCAAGGGCTCAAATATGTGCCCTATGTGTAAAGAGCCTCTCACCGAACGGCGAGTTGGCTCAGTCAGTTCACTCCACTCCTCCAGCAATGTTACCCGAGTCAATCCCAATCGGTCTGAAACATTTGCAAGATCAAGACCCCGTACTGTGGGAAATCGTACCCCACGGGGCTCAGTTTGTTCAATCCATGATCGTGTGCAGTTACAGAACGGCCTATGCTGGGCATGTGACGAAACCAGACCACCCTCTGCTCTCTCAGGTAGATCACGAACAAGCCAAAACAATCGGGATGCATACTGTTCCATCCACGATCGGATCCCATTGGAGTTCGGCTACCGCTGCTGGGCTTGTGACGAGTTACAAGTTAACGAGAGATCGGGAAGGGATCCTGTGAAACTCATCAGGGCGTTTGTCCTGACACTCATAGTTACAATTATGATTGTGGTCAATTCTTAGAGCCCAAAACAGATAATATCGTGCTACTATTTATATAGCTATTTCGTATATCTTCCTTCATGGACAAGGTTGGTAGTGACAAATGTGAGATCTGCTACCGCAGTATTGCTGAAGAGGCAGAGATGCAGTGCCAGACCTGTTCTCGGGTGCTCCACATGAACTGTGTCAATGAGCTGCTCAAAAAGTCAGATACCTGTCCCGTGTGCAAGGGAGGGTTTACACTCCCTTCACAACCTGCAATGAACGTGAACCGGGATCCTGACAGGAGGCTGGACAGGAACACAGAGATAGCCATGAACCGGGCATGGAGCTATGGATCACGTCAGAAAAAACAGGATCCAGTCTCCAGAACAGCACAGGGATCACCCAATGAGTTCTGTCGCATTCACAAACATGTGAAATTGCGTGGTGGAGCTTGCTGGGCATGTGGTGAGGTGAAGCCTCTCAATGACGAAGATAAGGCCACAAATAGGGCATATGCTGTCATCTACTTCATGTCTCTAATCGTATACATTGCTGTTTTTGTGTTGGTGGAGGGCCTGTAGTGCAATCTGCCGAAAGGTCTATCCCAGCGAGATGACATCATGCAAAATATCTGAAAACGTCATGAAATCCTCTCTTGAGAAAAGGACCACCTGTACCAATTGCAAATTCGTATTCTTTTTCAGATACGCCTGGATTGCATCCAGAATGGTCAGTGCCGCCAGATTCAGTGGATAGCCATAGATACCGGTAGAGATTGCAGGAAAGCTGATAGATGTCAGCTTCAATCTGTCGGCCTCTTGGAGTGCTTCAGTGATGCATGAGCTCAGGAGTTTTGCCTCATCGGTACCACCTTGCCAGACGGGACCAACTGCATGAATAACATACTTTGCATGCAGATTCCCCCCAGTAGTTGTGAATACACTGCCTGTGGGTACATCTGGAGCTGCCTCTGACTCGTCAATCAGTTTCTCTCCAGCCTTGGTGGCAATAGCAAGTGCCACACCAGCTCCGTGAGCCAGCTGTGAATTGGCTGCATTGACAATAGCATCAGTAGTAGCTTCGGTGATGTCACCGTGAACCAGTCTCAGCTGGGTTTTGCCAATTTTCTTCTTCATATAACCGTTATAACTCAAGACTTCATCTGTGTTGTGCTCAATAGATGTGAGAAGACCAAGGACTGCCAACCACACTTAAGAGTCAAGTATCAGGTGCCTCCTCATGGAAACGCAATCTGAATCAGATGTCTTTGATAATTATTCCATCAGTGGAGATACTCTTGAATCCACGGTTGATCTGCCTGGCTGGGTATTCCGTATCCTTGCTGCAGCTCTTGCAATCATGGCCAACACCGGTCTTATCCTGCTCCTCTTTCTTATCATCCCTGGTGTGGAGATATCAGAGATCACCATTGGTTTTGCCGCCGTGGGAGGCCTCCTTATCTTCCTGCTGGGACTGGTTGGAGGCTGGTTCTGGGAGGTTATCGGACGTCTGGTTGCGACCTCATTCTATCTGGCATACATTCCTCAAGCAAAGGATAACCTCATAGGAAGACTCTACCGGAGATTCATCGATGCTGACAGCAAGATTTACCTTGAGGCACGGTCCAAGGATCACCGGCTGACAAGTGCAAAGGGAATCTTCGGTCTGGTCTTCAGAATATCAATATCAGAACTCAGCTTCTTCATCTTCATCACCGCACTGGTGGTCAATCCCTTTGCAATTCGTATCTTTGGTGGTATTGCGTTCTATGATACCTACAGAGAGCTGATCGATCCTTTCCTGGCACTGGGCATCTCCGTGATGATACTGGCATTTTACCTGCCTACCAATTTCATCATGGAGGATGCAGATATCAAGACCTTTGATGTTGAAGCCAGATCCCTTGACGTGCCCGGCAGAAAATTGCGGTCGTTCATCGATGGCATTGTGGGAATTGGAGCCCTATCATCTGGTTTTCAGTTGTTTGAAGCACTGCGACCCGAGCTGTCGGGGGGGAATTTCCTCTTTGGCAACGGTGTCACTGACAGTATAGCCATCTTCAGCCTTGATTATATCGCCTGGCTGGTATTTATCATGCTGATAAGCTGGCCTCTGATCTTTCCCGCCTCTCTCTTCTTCTTCATCCGGTACCAGAAGATTGTCAATGCCTTCCGAGCACAGGCAGTATCAAATGGTATCCCCATAGGGGTTCTGCGGGTACGTCCACCTGGACCTGATGAGCAACACATTTTGAACAGCTATATTGAGAAATCTAAGGACACTTTTCATCCGGTGACAACTATTCTGAATACAATTGATAAATCACAAAATTCAACATCTGTGCAGACAACCCCGGAAGTTGACAAGAAATCTGATTCTGACTAGGCTTGCCGTCCGATGTAGAAGTAGGTAAAAAATACAGTCTACGACCAATCAGCTGGTATATTTAAATAAAATCACTTCAAGGCGAGTCTTTATGTAAAACTATGCCGTCTTTACAGGAAATACTCTACGTTCTTGAACCTCTGGATTACATCGTATTGACCATGTCTATTCTGTGTTA
>JAEOUB010000543.1 GCA_016839545.1 Candidatus Kariarchaeota archaeon
CATCAACCATGAGTTGAGCATGTATCGCAGTGCCCGTGAGTCAAAGATATACGGCAGTTGACGGCCCATCAGATATGCGTACACAAGGGGCACACCTGCAAGGAATTCGATAATACCCTCAGGCGTGAAAGTAACTGCCACACCTATTACAATCCAATCCAATTCATAACTTTATTCCATATCAATCAACTAATAGAAGTAAAAGGTTGCCTAGTTAGTCATTCATCTCAAGGTCAGCTTGCAGTGCATAGTGATCTGAAAGGTCCTTATGAACCATGACCAGAATCTGGGGATAGCCATTGCGTATCCTGTAGATGGTCAGTCCTGCCATCAGCAGCAGGTGGATAGGCAGTACTGCAATACGAAGAAGACGCTTGATGAAGATATTGACGCGATCCCTGCGGGAGACAAAGTGTGTGGGCTTCCATTTCAGTATATAGGGACCGCTGCGACCCTTCCATCTGAGTACCTCTGAGGTCAGAGGTGTGAAATGTTCAGAGACAAAGATGTAGTCGAACTTGGAGCCATCATACCAGTTGAAGACCTTGGCATTGTCGCCGGTCCAGGTTTTGGCAGGATCACTGGGATGCAGGGTGTAGTGGGGATCTGTAAATTCCACAAAGAGATCTGCAAAGGTGCTATACTCATCACTTTTGTCAGGGTAGCCATAGATATTGAGATCACCCAGAATCAGGGTGGGAGTCTCGGGATTGTGCCACTCATCCACTTTCTGTCGTAGCTCGACAAAATGCTTCTTTCTCACCTCTACCTGCGGAGGAAGATCACCCCACTGCAGGTGGGTCATGAAGACATCGATCTCGGTATCGGGATGCTGGAACCTGCAGTACAGCACGTCCTTCGGTGCCAGCAGTCGATTGAGACCCTCAGTCATCCGGTCAGTGTAGGTGAAATGCTCTGACTGCACAAAGGGGTACTTGGAGATGAGGACCAGACCACGGTGAAAGGTATGGTAGGGCAGTGCCAGATCGGTATAATCTGCCATGAGGTACTCGATATAGGGGTACTTCTTCTGGAGGTTGACATCATCAAGCAGGATAGTTGCCATCGACTGGTTGTACACCTCTGAGAGCCCGATAAAGTCGTAGTCTCCCTCGATGAGTTTGATCCGTAGCTTATCCATCCTGGCATAGTCTCCAACTCCAGGATAATTGGCTGCAACGTTGTAGACCAGTACCTTCAGACGTGTCACAGGTCTCTGTTGAGTGGCTATGATTTTAATCTGCTGAGTGGGGATTGGAGGTGTTTGGGTGACCGAAGAAAAATGGAAAATACTAAAAGAAGAAGGAGAATTGAGCAAGAATCTTTTTCCGGTTTCCTATTTCTTATTAGGGAAGAATCAGGTATAATTGTATGAAACAAAGTCTTGTTGATGCTCTTGTCGAGCATTTGAATGCAGAATTTGAATCGTACTACATCTATCTCAGCATGAGCGGGTATTTTGACTCAGAATCTTGGGATGGGTTTGCCAGCTGGATGGCACTCCAGGCAGAGGAAGAGAGGGAGCACGCGATGAAGTTTTATCAGCACCTCCTCCAGCGAGGAGTCAACCCCAAGCTGCTGAGCATTGCAGAACCCAAGAATGGCTGGGAGTCACCTGTCAAAGCTTTTGAGGATGCACTGGAGCATGAGAAACTGATCACCTCCAAGATCGAGAAGCTGATGGATCTGGCGATTGAAGAGCGGGATCATGGTCTGCAGAATCTCCTCCGCTGGTTTATTGACGAGCAGATAGAGGAAGAGTCTACCGTTGGCAATATTGTGGATAGAATCCAGCGAGTTGCTGGTGATGCCAAGGGTCTGATGCTACTTGATACAGAGCTTGGTGCAAGAAAGGCCACTGGATTATAGACAGACTTCAGTGCAGAAATCATAAATAATCAACAAAAAACAGAGAATTCATGAGTCACCACAGAGTGCAGATCGCCAAAGCAGTGCTGGTCACCATCCTGTGGTCGTCATCCTGGATCCTGATCAAGTGGGGCCTGGAGGATATCTCACCCCTTCTCTTTGCCAGTATACGCTACCTGCTGGCAGGTGGAATTCTGACTGCCATGGTGCTTTCCAAGGCAGACAGGATTGCAGAATTCAGAGAATTGAGAGGCAAAGAGCTGGGACTGCTGGCAGTCTACGGGCTGATGTTTATCTCGTTCACCCAGGGTCTGCAGTTTGTGGCTCTTGATCTCCTGCCGGCAATTACTATCAGCTTTGTCCTGAATTTCTCCACCTTTGTGGTCATCATCATCTCGGCACTCTTGCTCAGAGAACGACCAACTGGAGTGCAATTGCTGTTTTTTGCACTGGCACTGGTAGCAGGAGTCATGTATTTCTCACCGTTTGAGAGCTTTGAGATCACA
>JAEOUB010000544.1 GCA_016839545.1 Candidatus Kariarchaeota archaeon
AGGTGAATCAGACCTACAGTTCTCCAAAAATGTGATCAATTGGTACTCTTCACCATCCTATATCCATCTGTTAGAGAGGTCAGAAATGGAAGATATGATTGAGTTTGTGATACAGAGCTCTGATCCATTCATTGTGGAAGCCTCCAATGCCTATTTTCTTGAAGTCATTGATGAGAAAACCACCAAAATCTCAATCCCCAAGCTTGATACATACAGGTTGGTCCTGAGTATAGGACCTGAATTCCTAGATCTTAGTAACAAACAGAAGCTTGCTGTAGACCTACTAGTCAAAGATTACTCCTTTGGTAGAGATCCAATCTCATTCAATGGAACCATCTCCATGTACGGCAATATAGATTACACAAGGATTGGAATACAGGTAAACGATTTCTATATCCCCAACCAATACTTCACGGTTGATCCCATCACTGGTACACTCAAATTCGAACTGACCTCTGAAATCACATTACCCATGCTGAATTTCTATCCTATAGAAGATTTGATAATTAATATCTCAATACAAGATAGCAATGGATACATTCACTCAATTGATTTTCCACTCAATCAACAGGTCTACCCAGGTAAGGAAATTGGTAGTGTATTTGCAAGGATGGGTATTTCTATCCTTCTTCTGATTGTGGTACACAGTCTCTATTCACGTCGGGACATATTGAGTTTGATATTCAGACCACGATACCTTTGATCATTGGATAAATACAATCATCTATTAAGGAAAAAAAGAAATTGAGATTGTGAGATTATTCGTTCCATTCATCGTGTTCCTTCTTGTATTGGGTACGGGAACAAGTATAGTCATTTCACCGAGTAAAATCGTAGACTACCAAGATCCACCTGTAATCCAAACTTACACAGAGGGTGAACTGTATCTGGTTGCCAACAGTGATTTGTCCTCAATTGAGGTAACAGTGCTGAAAACCCTCCAGAATATTGAGTATAGTATTATTCGATTGGATAGTTCTATCTCTACAAATGTACAACTCTGGCCAAATATTGCTTTGCAGCTAGATACCGGAGAGATCGATACTCAACTAGAGGATTATCACGAGCAAATTGGAACAGAAGAGGTCTGGTCAATGAACTACACAGGAGATGGAATTGTAATTGCAGTGGTTGACACTGGGGTTAACTTCAATCATCCTGCACTCCAGGGGAAGATGGTGGCAGAGCAGTCATTTCACAATGAAACCTATGGTTATCAAACCTCAAAAGGGCCTGCAGACGACAATGGTCATGGAACCTCTGTCGCATCTCTAGTCGCAGGACATGAACCAGGGAGGTTTCAATCTGCTGCATACAACGCTTCTATTGTCAGTGCCAAACTTGGTGTTGAGAATGGGTATATCACTTCTCTTTCTCTTATAGGTGCCTTAGATTGGGTGGTATCGCTTGATTATGTGGATATTATCACAATGTCACTCTCAGAACCTGAGGAAAACTACGATATTGACCCTTTGGAGGAAATGGCAAATCTTGCCGCCTCTAAGGGGAAATTTGTATTTGGATCTGCAGGAAATAGAGGATCATTTGGCAGAGACCCATACTCCATGGGATCTCCAGGTACGGCTCCTGAAGCAATCTCTGTAGGTGCAGTTACCGATATGGGAAACCTCGCTTCGTTCTCATCCGAGGGACCGAGTTATGGCAACCACCCAAAACCTGATGTCCTCGCACCTGGTGTAGGAATAGAGACAGCAGAGAGATCGGGAGGATACAGATCAAGATCAGGTACGAGTTTCTCTACACCTATTGCGGCTAGTGTCGCAGCAGTCGTCCTTCAAGCTGCAAATGAAAATGGCATCTCACTTACCCCAGCAGGAATGAAAGCAACTCTGTTGGGAAGTTCCAGGGACCTGGGTCTACCTTACTACCAGCAAGGATTTGGATTACTAAATCTGACGGGGGCTGTTATTGATTTACCAAATTTATCACAGGAAAGCCTTGTCTCACCGAGAGGAGGCACTCTCCCAGCAATCGAATTGCCAGCGGAAACACCGGTATACTTGCCTCTGACTGTAATTTCAGATCATCAAGTGATAGATATCTCAGCTGCATCAGAAGGAATTTCTATCAGCTATGATCCAATCTATTTAGGCAATACATCCACTTTTCGACTGGAAATACAGAGCTCAATTTTATTTGCGGATTCGGTGATAGACATTTCTATCGATCTTGAAGATGATCAAGTGACATATTCTCTCCCCGTTGAAGTTTTGGAAAAACCTGAATATACAGTCCTTGTAGATCTGAAACACACTGTACTTGATAATATCCTGGCTGCTCCAGTGAATGCCCCACTGGAACGTATTGGACTCCGAGATCTGGAAAGGTATACCAATTATATCAGGGATAATAACGGCTGGGTTACCGAATTTTTCGGTGAAGAATTGACTTATGAAATTCTATCAGAATATGACCTGGTTGTCATCCCATCTGCCTTCTCGTTTAGTCTCCCCTCATTCTATGATCATCGAACAGAGTCCACAGAGTTAGGGACGAATGAATTCTTTGCACTCTATGAGTACTATCATAATGGTGGGAGTATTCTCATTGATTTTGACGGAGAGACGAAGTTAGATAATTCATTTGAATTCTCACAGAGCTTCCAATCTCGAGAGTTGATGCTCTCGCTTCTTGGAGTTACAGGTCAGTACAGGGCAGGAGTTCCAATCCTCAGATCGTCGATAAATGAGGGTATTGTAGATGAGACCGAAGTCATCAGTGGTAAATTTGAGTTCAATCATGGACAGCCAGTGATCTCAGGAGAGAATGGATACAGTTCAATCGCCCAGATGTCAGAGAATGGAGGTAAAATAGTTGTACATAATGATAGAAATTGGAGGACCCCTGAGGGATCTGATATCACTTACATGGCAAATATCACTAGTTGGTTGACCAGTAACAGCCTTGTTGAATCTGCAGATAAATCCCCTGAAGGTATAGTCTATACATTCTCCAATCTCATAGACACAAACAATCTTGAAATTGAGGTAACGATAGATGGTATAAATTCAGATTACGCAATCAATGGAAACCAGCTAATTATCTCAAAGGACTCTTCAGAAAGAGCTGAGATCGAAATCCGCGTTCTACAATCCGAGGAGTTGGTGCTATGGGAAATTGCACAACTGCCAGCCGCTCCAATATTCGCAGAAGTTGAGACCGATAATCCAGATCAGATTATCTACCTCTATGATGAAATCGTCATTGATCTCTCTACGACGAGAGTTATCTCCGAAGGTCAAACAATTGATGCGA
>JAEOUB010000545.1 GCA_016839545.1 Candidatus Kariarchaeota archaeon
CCTGACTTACAAATGCATAGGGCTGGTCAGTGGTAAGAAGTTTTGAGAGGATCACCTCTTCCTTATCTCGTGCAGCCATGATCATGTTCAGATCATCTCTGTATCGATTACGATCTAATCTTCGCAGAGAGACTGAGACATTGTGCTGTTTGAATTTCTCTATTAATTCCTGATCTTGGGGTCCTAGTTGGTTTTCATCTATGATTATACGAACGGAAGCTCGAGTAAATCCAGGTATAAGCTCAGGATCCAGCCATGATATATTGGGAGTCACAATTGTGACAGATGATTTTGTTCGGGATAGGAGAGCATTGAGATTTGCTTTGATTGCTTCGGCACCAACATCGAAATATGATGTATCAGGTGATTGAGGATCGAGTTCTATAGCACCCTTCGAGATTTCATTAAGAAGAGCCATTGATTTGGCGGCAGCGTCAAGTGTCTCGTCGATCACATCAGGAATTTTTGTAATCTCCCCACTCACTACCTCTTTACCAGTGCTGGTAGCAGTGTTGACACTTGCCTCAAAATCTGAAGCTAACTGACTTAAGTTAGAGCTCTGATCGCCATACAGTTTTTTACCTCTATCTTGCCAAAGTTCTCGCTCTCGATCTATTGAGCTGCTCAATTTCTCAACAAGTTCGGACTTCGACTCTACTATGACTGCCTCTTCTGTATTTGCAAATGAGTCAAAGAAGTTAGCAAGATCAGCAATCTTCTTGGCATATTCAGATGACGTCTCCCCTACTGCATGAATTACTTCATTTGCCGGGGCCATGATATCAGATCTGACAGTCTCGATTGAATTAACGACTGTATTATCAATATTGCCTTTTGCATTTTCTACGGATCCTAGAACTTCAGCCTGAACAGAGGAAAGTTGAGTAGAGACTTGATCGAAGAGATCCAGTATGAAATTTGAATTAGTCTCACCAAGTTGATCTACTATGCTAGAGAACTTATCGTTGAAAGCTCCAATTTTTTCATTGTGCTTACCTGAGAGTTCTGAAAGTTTGACTTGCATTTCTTTCTTGAGAGATGCACCCAGATTGTCCATATTCTTCTGGAAATCAATAACAGAACCATGAAGTTTTGACTTCAGATCCTCTAAAGTTTGTAGACTGGCATCAGCAGTAAAGTGAGAACCAATATCTTGAACCATTTTCTGTTCAATTTCACTCATACTATTTTGATATACTTCCACCATCTGAGATACTTCTGTTGCAACAGAAGATAAAATAGTACCAACATTCTCATCCAGCGAGGATCCTGTTGAATTTAGTGCAGTGGAAACCTGATCACTTGCCTCATTTAGGTCCCCAATTGTATTTTCAAGAGCATTCTTCTGAGTTGCAATTGAATGATTGATGGTATTACGAACTTGGGTGAATGTATCCTGTTTAATTTCATCCAAATTTGATTTGAATTCTCCCAGGCTATTATCGACTTCCTCAAGGTTCATTTCTGTTGAACTGTCCAAGTCCTGAGTCTTCTCTGTGACAGTATTTTCCATTTCATTACCTCTACGTCTGAAAGTGGTAGATATATTCTCCTTGCTTTCGACCATACTGGCTTCAAAATCAGAGTCGATCTCTTTCCTTGCTCCTTCAAGACCTGACTGGATCGAAGTGGTAAACTCAGATACGGTGGTTTTGTGACTGTTGAAGGCCTTGTCTACATTAGATCGAAGCGACCCGACCATTTTTGTAGACTCAGTAATCGATTCTCCAACTTTTACGTCAAGATCTGATATAGAAGAGTCAAAGACTGATTGAAGGGTATCTACAAGATTGTCTACAGCCTCATTGATTTTCGATATCAGGATGTTTTGTGCACGAATGATCCTATTCTCCTGTTCTACTCCTTCAGACCCTGTAGCCGCTGCTTGCGCCTTGGAAATGATAGATTCTAATGGTTGCTCGAACTTGGTAAGTAACGTCTTTCGTACCTCAGAGATAAGCTCAGAAACGGTATCAGTAATACTCGAACTCATGTCGTCATTCACCTGGTTCTTATTCCGATCCATTGATGTCAGAAATTCCTTGGTAATTCGAGTCGCTCCAGTCGACTGGCTTGTTACCAATTCATCGAGATTTACTACCTCATCCTGAATCGTCCTGTTGAATGTTGAGAGAAGTTCATTCTTTACATCCTCAGTATCATCTAAAGCAAAGTCAAGATATCTCTGGAATTCAGATTGAAATCTATCGAAATCAGATCTGATCCTCTGTGTTCGTTCATAGAATTCATTCTGGAAGTCTTTCTTCTTCCAATTCTTCTCTCCAGGTTTAAGATCCTGATCTACCGTCTGGAAGA
>JAEOUB010000546.1 GCA_016839545.1 Candidatus Kariarchaeota archaeon
GGAGCTTGCAATAAATGAGTAAAGTTGATCTGACTCGTCTATTAATGGGGCTTCATTATCATAATTCCCACCATCCCATCTCCATAGTAGAGGTATCAAATATTGATCGTATGCTAAATCTTGACCAAGTGTTGTGGGATCTTTGTACCACGCAAAAGTTATTATCTCTTCTCGAAGGTTGTCAGTATCAAATTCTCCAAATGTGAAGGTAAGAATTTTGGCACCACCAATATCGAAGTTATAGGCATTAATCTCCGAAAAGAAATAGTTGCTAAGAGCTGTTACGTCAGTAGGATTATTTTCATAGAAATCACTGAAAACAAACAACTCGGTTGTTGCATTAGATGATACAATTAGCTCAGTACCACTATAAAAAGAGTAAATGTCATGGGCTTGCATGAAATGAGCTTTCTCAGTGCCTCCTCCAATATTGCTGATTGAGAAGTCATCCATACCACCACCGGCATAATATCTCCAAATCGGGATTACCGTTCCCTTTGGTGTGGGGTAGATACTCCATATTGTCTCGTCCGTCTTGAATTGATCATCTTTGTAGGTATCATATTTTTGACTCCAGGATTGAAGGCTCAAACCATAATCGCTATCCTCGATAGTTACTGTATTTGAAATTGAGGACTTGTCTCGGATGCTGAGATCTGTCTGCTGGATCTTATCGAAAACGATTAAACGACCATCGGTTCCTCCAAAGATAATTTTATTGGATGGTGCAACAAAAAAGCCATCCTCTAGGAAATTTAGTGGATAGATGTTGGCCGATACAGCCAGGGTGAGTGGACGAGCTGGATAAGGTATAATAAATCCATCAACATCGCCATCCGCATTCTGATTAATCAACTCAAGTCTCAGATATCTCATACTCTCAATTTGACGCTGAGAGAACACTACATCCAGATTGACTGCGAGTGCATCTCCTTCCGATCCCGATGTAACAGAGAAATGTGCAGGATCAATACTGTACCAGTCTGTTAAATCGTTAGAGAGAGTGATGTTCCAATCGGAGGGAGTAACCTGTCCTGATTTCATCACGATATAGAGATCAGGATCGGAATTCCCATTTGTGGCAAGTTCTTCCCCTACACCCGTATCCCATACTCCAAAGGCAGTATGTGTCGAGTTAGGTCTGAATTCAGTATAGACACCATCAGGAGCATCTGTGACTGCGGAGTTTGTAAGTACATTATAACAAGAACCATCTCCTGTTGGTTCCTCAATTACAGTACAAGATGGTTGTGACCGGGAAGGTGTATCAACAAACAGGTTTGTGGCTGTTGTGAATGGATCATCAGTATTTACCACCATTCGATCACCAAAATAATCAAGTGGGTAGAAACCCTGTGCCTCCCACGACTCAAACGGAACCATCAATTGCTCCAAATAAAATGAACGCTCATTGGTATATCTCAATACCCAAGAGCCTTGTCCCCACCCGAGAATCACGGCATCAGTAAGTCCATCACCATCCACATCTTCAGCTTCGATGTTCCCAATGGTTTTCCAAATTGATTTCTCTGCCCCGGTTTGACTCCAAATTTGAACATAATCATCATCATTAGGAAGTGGAACGAGTCCTCCTGTCGGACTGGGAACGAGTAGTCCATCGTTTTCAAAAATGTATAATTCACCAGTGAATGTCCCTGCAATTATGTCTGGGAGCCCGTTACCATTGAAATCTCCTGTTTCAACAGATTCTACCTTGCCCTCAAGTTCTTCTGAGACCCAAGTCTCCTCGAATTCGATCCAATGTTCTCGTGCAAATGGATAACCCGAATGGTCAACATATTCATAAACATGAACCTTAGAGTCCCATGAACCAACTATTATGTCCTTGATACCATCAAGATCTGTATCAAAAATGTCAACAGACTTTGCCTGGAAAAGCTTTTCAGATTTCCAGACCAGCTCAAATCGATTCTCAAGTGACAAAAATGGATCATATAGTGATTCCTGCTCAAAAACATAGAGAAATCCATCGCCAGATACTGCGGCCAGATCTAGAAGGCCATTGTTGTCCAAATCATCAAATGCAAGATCATAGATATCTCCCTTAATCTCTCCAGATCCAGCTTCTGAAACTTTTTCATATTCTTCGTTTTCTGTATTCCATCGATAAATGTGAATCTCTGTGTCGAGGAGGAAACCACCTCCAACTGCCATATATTCACCATCTTCTGTTACCGCGGCCACATGATTTGCAGCCCTGGTCTTCCAAGGATTATAAATCTCAGTGTAACTGTTGTCATTGTCTCTAAGTTTGTCAATTATATCAACATCCTCATCAACAAATGCATTTTCCGTTGGAAATGAATCAGGTGTCACAGAGAAGTCTGGAAGAAGATCTGTGGTGTCTGGCAATTCTGGCAAAGCCTGTATTGTGGGTTCGGAAACCCCTCCAGACGGTGCACCAATTGCCACAACATTTCCTGATGACAAAAGAAGGATCATTGCAATATTGAGAAGTATTAATTTGGTAGTACGATACCAGCTGAGATGTTTGAGACTAAGACCGTTGGTCTGGGGAGAAGTGTTAGCCATAATAAATCCTCAAAGGATTAAAGTTCGCATTACGCTTCGAATTAAAAGTCCTTCGAGTAACTTTGGAAATTTTAATCGGAACTACAACCAACAATCAAGTGGAGTCATTTCATTTTGTACTACATTTCACTTTTTGATTCGGTTCCATGAAAAGGTCAAAAACAGGTGATATGGCAAATGATTTTCCTTCAAAATCACTCTGTCTGATTTTGACTAACAATCCTTATCATATCCAATCTTCTTCGGACGTTTAATGCCTTCAATCAGCGGAACAAATAACTCTTATGTGGATGAGATCATAGGGTTCTCCACGATTATTATCATATTCTTCCTGTTCAGGTCAATCATATTTCAGACGAGTCAACTCTGGCTTCTTGGGATTTTCATTATTGTCGGAATGATCGTGGGAGGTGTATTATCTGCTGTAGTAGCTACTTTGCTAGGTCTGGAAGTTTTCGATGAAGAGTTTCAAACAGGTGTCGTCGAGATCGACCTTAGTCGTCGTAGTATCATTACAATTGACCTGGATGCAATCCAAGAACTTCAAAATCTAGAGATACTCAATCTTGAGGACAATTTAATTGAAAAAATTGATTTTGCACCATTTCGTAAACACCCTGCATTAGTCAATCTTGATGTATCCAATAACAAAATTGAAGTGGTTGACCTGACTGTCCTGAAGACGATGAAGAAACTCCAGAGATTAGATCTAAGAAATAACCCCATTGATGCCTTGGAAGCAGCAGACCTCCTTCAACTGAAGGACTTTACAACTCTGTATGTGGATCCACAGACTCAATTGACGGTGGAAGGTGTCTCCCTGACAAATGATCAATTTCATGAGATGATTGAGAAAGGTATGAAGGATGTAGATGCTTTCCTTGCACAATCGAACGAGTAAACTACCTACGTTTCTGAATATATTGCATTCCAAGATAAAACAAAACGACGAGGGTAATTGGAAATAGTAGACTGCCCATAAACTGAGACAAAATTGTAGGACTGGGACAGCTACCATCCTCAACATTATGACTATATTGACTATCTGAGAGGTAACTGTCAAAGTATTGAGAAAGTACATCTGCTTGCTGAGTCCCAACCAAACATGCCTGGAGGTCACCTGTGGGTGAGAATAACAAAGTTGTGGGCGTGCCCCTGACACCATACGTGGAAGCAATTGATGCTTCGGTTTTACCTACCTCCCAGGTTGTGGGATGATCATTGATGAAATCTGAAATCTTATCGAGTGTGTCATCGCTGTCTATTGAGAGAGAGATGAGTTCGATCTGGGCCTCATAGTTGGGATATACTTCAGCAAGAATGGGATGATAGTCTATACAATGGGAGCATTCAGTTGAAAATAGCTCAACCACAAGGTAGGATCCAGAATAAGACTGCATATCTGATTCAGTACCATCCAATTTTAGGTATGTAAAACCGTAAGGACTCGCAACCACAGGGATAGATATGATTAGGAGTATAGGGAGAATAAGCAAGAGCCGCATGATTTGCCTGGTATTATACACCATAAAAACAACTGTACGAGAGAGATCCAAATGTAATACTGCAAAATACCCAAAGAAACGTGTCTAATCATTTCGTATAGCAGAGGCTATCCGCAAATGTCAGAAGTTATTTTACACCGAGACATACGTCGTCTATATGTATGTCAGCCTCTATACTGCAGCCTCTCTTGATATGAAAATTGCTGACACGAGTCACACTGTGGAGTATCTTGATTGGGTGAAGACACCTGAGGGAGAGGATTATGGCTATCATGAGTTTTACCAGAATATAGATGGGTTGATCATGGGAAGAAAGACCTATGACATTTCATTTGAGCTCGGAGGTGGACAATGGCCCTACACCGGTAACAAACCATGTTTTGTATTTACACGATCAGATACGATACAACATGTAGATGAGAATAATGTTAGTATTGTCAACTCTTTGGATGAGTTCATAAAAATGGGGCTCAATGATAGATTCTGGTTATTGGGTGGTGGAGAATTGGTACGTGCCTTTCTCAACAGGGATCTCATTGACAGAATGATCATCCATCTATTTCCAGTTGTACTGGGGGATGGTATTCCTCTCTTTCCAGATGGAACCGTATCAAAGAAATTTATGCTCTCAGAGGAAAAGAAATTCGAGAACGGGATTCTTGAACTACGGTATGAAAGGGAAATCTGACTAATCATTTCGAGATATTGAACAAACTACTAGTGTGTGATAAAAGTATATTTATGATAGCAATAGAAGTATTTTTTGTGTCAGACAAGATCCCAGGTGCCTATGACCACCTAAAAAAGAAACAAAAACCCGATAACGAGTCTTCAGGATCACCGGTATTGTAC
>JAEOUB010000547.1 GCA_016839545.1 Candidatus Kariarchaeota archaeon
GACCACAGCTTCTTCATGGGTAAAAATTGGCAAGGTTTCTTCAATTGGAGAAGGTGTCACCAGTTTTCGAAAACGCGGACAAAGAGTGGCTGTGATTAAAGAGAACGGAGAGATCCTCAAGGTATTCTCAGATCATTGTCCCCACAACCCCAAGATTATGATCAGCTCAGACTACATGTTAGAGGATGGTGTGGATGGTAAAAAAATCACTTGTAAGCATCATGGTGCCTGTTTCCAAGTAATTACAGGGATGACTCTAATGGGTCCTGGCAAAGAAGGGTTGAAACTATACGAATTTGAACTCACAGAGAAGGATGAATTGTTAGTTAAATTATCAGATTAATAAATTGGAAAATCTGAACAATTATTTAGCAAACATTCAATTTATCGAAGTTCAATAAATTACAATTATTTCTCTTCCAAGATTATCAATCGGGATTAGGTATAAATAGAAGATTTGTGCGTTTCCCACAATCGTAACTGAGTAAAATCAGGTGACACTAATGCAAAAGAAACTACTGTACATACTACCAATTATTCTGCTGTTGATATCGTCGTCCACAGTAACGGCTGCATCTACCTCACAACAAGCACTTGAGCAAGTTGAGATTCAACAACAGAAAATTGCACACTACTACGATCTTGGTGACGATCTCACCATTGCG
This sequence comes from Candidatus Kariarchaeota archaeon, assembly GCA_016839545.1. Taxonomy (GTDB): domain Archaea; phylum Asgardarchaeota; class Heimdallarchaeia; order Heimdallarchaeales; family Kariarchaeaceae; genus Kariarchaeum. The sequence goes on from JAEOUB010000547.1 coordinate 666, forward strand.
ATCTTCTATAATGAGCATTATCCCCTAGGTAATGCAACTGCAGACTCCATATACGGGTCCTTGCGATATCTAACTCCGAATGTGGACCTCGTCAATATTGAGACAGAATTGGAGTATATTTCTGCTCTTAAGACCTCATTTGATCTTGTCATACACGTTTTTGATTCAGATTACCTGGGTATGATGATGAAAACTCAGACACAATCCTTAGACAAAATTGAATGGCCAGAGGTTGCAAGGTTACTCCAGGTTCATGGTGTCGGTTCACATCATATCTTTGCAATGGGGAACACTGCCCAATTGTTGTTTCACACCGGTATGTTGACCAATGTAGTAGGGTCATCACAACAGGTCATCGATGCTCAGCACAGCTTCATTTTTGCAATGTGGGAAATATCAGAATTCCTGCAAGATCATCCCAAGGCATCCAATCTGGCAGAGGATGTACAGCTCGCCACATTGGACTATTTCGCCAATAACTTCAATGCCTTGGTTTCCCAAAATCTTGAACCTGACAATCCTATGGGTATTGAAGACCCAGCGGCAAAACAGGCACGTGTCGACAATTTTTATGAGAAACATCCAGCTCGTTACGAGCGAGTTCCTCAACCTGGTAATTACATAGACGAAATTACAGGTCGTGAGAGAAACGGGCAGACAGGAGAAATGGTCATCTATCCCATGGATATCTATAGCTCCGAGGAACTTGAGACCAACTTGGAGCTTGATGAACTCACAGCTTCAAACTTTATTATTAGTTTCCTTCCTGAGGACTCAGGTCTCAGGGGTCCCATTGGTGGGATTGTTGATGAGCTTCTTGGCTTCCTGCTTGAAGAGATAGGAGATTTGATTGGTCTTTCTGGAGAGACCCTTGAAGCACTTGCAAATGCACTCTTTGCCATTCCTGATTTCATTGGGGCCATTGCTGATCCTTCTGCATCCAAAATCAAGGGTTTTCTTGATAATCTCAAACCCATGATTCCCATCCCTGAAGACAAACTGGAGTATTTTGACCTCATTGTCGATGCTCTCTTCCTCCTTAGAGGTGATGCAGACGACATAGAGAATTTCATAACTTCTGCTATCTCGAAAGTGGTACCAGATCTTGGAGGTGGTGAGGATCTTGTTTCTCTCCTGACAGGGATTTTCAATCTTGGTACAGGAGTGTTTGATAGCCTACAGGCTGGTGACAAATTCATTGACGTTGTCTTCTCAGTCATGAATGAACAGATCGTCACAGATCTCCTGGAGAAATACCTGAATAATGTCACACTATTTGGTGCATCAATCAGTGATGTGATTGGTCCAACTGTTGCAACTATGCAGGGTATCATCAATGCAGTGGCAACAGGCGACTTCATTCCTCTAGTCAATGATTATTTACCATTGATGATGGATGCATTTCCGGCAATTGATGGCCTTCTTGGTGAAGAGGGTGCAAAGGTGCTCGGACTCCTTGCCTCCGTATTGTTCATTGCCACAGGAGATTTCAGCGGAGACACTATTGCTGACCTACTTGAGATCCTTGTTGGAGAGTTCTTTCCCTCGCTAAATACCAACCAGATTCGGCAGGCCGTGGAAGGTATCATGGCAAAGATCAATGATGTTCTCAAGAATCCAGTATCAATCACTGTGTTGAAAAATGACATTGCCGCTATTCTTGAAGCCGCTGGAGTCAATTCTGGTACATTCAGTAATGCTATTGATGCCGTCGAGGATCTTATTGCAATTATTATCAGTCTGAAAGATGACGGTTTCACTCTCGATGGAGCTACCTCATTGAGTTCCACCATTACAAGCATTCTAGGACAATTTAATGTCATCTCCAATGATCAAGTCAATACTGTCAACCAGGTTATCCAGGGGTTAATGGCTGTCATTGGAGTCATCAAAGATTCTGATAGTATTCAGGATCTGGTATCTGAGGTGTTCTCAAACTCAGATCTTCAGACAACCCTTCAGGAGCTCATAACTTTCTTTGTGAATACAATTGGAGGAGGTCTACTCGTCGCACCTGGGACTGCTCTTGAACTCAATCTTTTACCTGACGATGCCAATGAGATGATTTCACAGATTTCTGAGGCAATCACCATCGTCATCGATGTCATCAAACAGAGTGGTGACAATTCAGTTGAGGGGATTCTTATGGCTCTCCTTCAAGGGGGTGCCTATGTTGTCACTCAACTAACTGGGGTGGATATCATGGCATATGTCGAGATTGCGAAGAATATATTCGGAACAGTTCTCGGCTATTTTGATAATCCCCCCTCCCTTGCTCAGATACTATCTGATATTCAGGGCTACATTCCTGCAGAACACCAAGAAACAGCAGAAAAAATAGCTGACTTCTTACTCGGTATCCAGTCAATCTTTACTGGTGGCTTCAAAGCAGTCTTTGCCAAACTAGCTGAATGGCTTGCGGGGCAGGTTACCAAGCTAATTGAGTCAGTCACAGGTGAATTTACAAGTATCCTTGACCAGGAGGAATGGCCACTGCTGGAGATCAACATCCCGGTGGGAATAGGTGATTTCTCATTATTTGACATCAACATTGGACTCGGTCTCAAGCCCGGATTTGGATTTAACGAAGAGACCTTCTACTTTATGATCTTTGATCTTGTCTTCAAAGGGGTCTCGATATTTTCTGGAGGAGCGAGTGCGGCAGATGTACTGAAAACAGCATTGAGCTTCCTTGATATCCATCCGATATTCATTGCACAACTGGAACTCGATGGATTTGGAAGTGGGGAATCGTCATTTATCGACTTCATGCTCTCTGCTTTGGGACTGGAGCTGTCTTTCTCAGGATATGGTTTCTTCGAACTCTCCTTATTCAGCTTCAAAAACGGAGTATTCAATTTTGATGATTTCTTCAAGGTAATTGCATGGGGCTTTGGATTTACACTTACTCTTTCTCGTACCTTTACCCTGCTTGACTTCTTGACAGGAGGGGCAGGAGGTTCCCTGAATTCAATTGGGAAATATATTGGTCTAGATGCTATCTCGATCACGATCGGATTCACTATAGGTCTAGAGGTGGTGAAACGGGCGGCCACGGCGAATGCGCCGGAAACAGGCTCGTTAACGGTGACTCTGACGATTTTCTTCACTGTCAGTCTTGGCATCAATATTCTGATTGCCAAATTGATCCTGACAGGAACGTTGGAGATCACACTTACTTTGCTCCAGGACTTGGTCGAGCCGACCCCACTGAGGGTCTTTATCTCGGTCAAATTGATCATCACGGTGACCATAGGCTTCCTATTCTGGGATTGGGATTTCAATTTCTGTTGGAGCCCCAATGGTTTCTCACCTGAAGATCCGTACGAGTTGACACCTGGCACGCAAGAAGATGCGAAGAATTCAGGTGCACTCGGAGCTGACTTTGATAATGACGGGCTTTCTAATGAATATGAAGAGAGCACACCGGGTTTGAACCCTAATAGTGAGGACAGTGATGGTGACGGTCTATCAGATAAATTTGAGACTCAGACTCTGAAAACCGATCCAGGTCTGCGAGATACTGATGCAGATGGACTTGATGACAATATCGAGATAGATATTGGCACCAATCCACTAGCAGTCGATTCAGATTATGACAGGCTTACAGACTATGAAGAGGCCATTCAACTCGGTACCAATCCCATGGAAATGGACACTGACGGAGATCTCCTCGATGACTACTACGAGGTCAATCACGACTACAACATGACTGATATCTGGGTAACCGCACCCTCTGTAACCTATTTCGGTGTGACATACAATACCCGGACTGACGTTCTCAACCCTGACTCGGACTTTGATGGTCTCATCGATGGTAACGAGGGAGAGAATGGTGTCTATTACGGTCCTGAACTTGCTGACAACTCAGAAGAGGTAAGTTATACACCAGATCCACCACTGATCTTCAATGGAGGATACACCCATCCTCTGTCCAATGATACAGATAAGGACAGTTATGAGCAAGATTATGCAGGTGATATCACGCCTCGCTGGAAATTCCTCCGTGATATGAGTGATTTCACTGAGATCCACGGTATTCCCGCAATAATGATTGATCCTGAAACAGGTGAACCACTGCCTGAGAAGATATTCTATACCAACCCAGTCAATCCTGATAGCGATGGTGATACCGGTGTGTCAGTGGAACAGAGGGAAAATCCCCCATTTGGTTTCTTCCTCAATTCTGATGGATATGAGCTGGCTCTAGATCCACCGTCCGATCCACTGGATGGAGATACAGATGACGATGGTCTCATTGATGGTCTTGAAGGTATTCTGAGACCAGATGCCAACCATACCGACGTCAACAATCCTGACACAGACGGAGATGGTCTCAACGACATGGTTGAGCTAGAACTCGGTACCAGCGCACGTCTTGTCGACTCCGATTATGATGGTGTTAC
>JAEOUB010000548.1 GCA_016839545.1 Candidatus Kariarchaeota archaeon
ATGATACGGATTACATTCTATGGAAACGCACTGTCGATGCCTTCTGAAACCGTGAAAAATACCAGATCGCAAATTACTGATTTATATCGTGCATTGCCATTGAATTCGTATGGACCCCTATGAGAGCTTTACAGCTCTTCTTGCATCGTATCCCTCCCCGCGAATCGCCTGTATTGTGGGAGCGGGTCTCTCTGCAGGGTCAGGACTCTCCACTTTTCGAGGAGAGAACGGGATGTACAAGGATATTGATCCTATGCTGCTGGCATCACGCTGGGGCTTTTCCAACGATCCACTGACCGTATGGACCTGGTACCGTGACAGGATTGCCAAGGTACTGAGCACCACTCCCAATCCCGGTCATCTTGCGCTAGTTGAGCTGGAGAGACTGGGAGTGCTTCACAAGATTATCACCCAGAATGTCGACGGCCTTCATCTTCAGGCCGGCCAGTCAGCCGAAAAACTGGTGGAGATCCATGGATCTTTGTCACGTACACATTGCTTCGAGGAATGCGGTAGAGAATTCACCATTGAGTCAGTACCTGAAGAAGTACCTGTGATGTGTGAGTGTGGGTCCTATCAGCGGCCCTCAGTCGTTTTTTTTGGGGAGGCAATCACTTTCAGTTTCTATACTCTAGTTGATGAGATTGAGAGGGATGTCGACATCCTGTTACTGATTGGTACCAGTGGGACTGTGGTACCGGTGTCGCAGATACCCTATGCAGTTCGAGGGTCCACCAAGATCATCAATATCAACCCGGATCCCAAGACATTTGCCGGTATTACCGATATCAGCTTTGAAGGTAAGGCTGAGGAGGTACTCCCCAGGCTGGTGGAGATCATCTCTGCCTCTCTTGAGTCATGAATTACTGATAGTGTCAGGAGTACGGAGATCTAAAGAAGTTGGCTGTGACTCTGTCTGGTAGATGGTGAACGGGACTGTTGGATCAATGTTCTTCAGGTCCAGTAGCTGTACAGTCAGAACCCGGATATGCAAGGTGGGAAGCCGGTTCTCCTGGAACAGCTGGATAATCCTTGAAAGTGAGATTGAGCTGTGATCAACCAGCGCATGGTTTTCCGAGATTTTTGGATCATAGATAACCAATCCGGCAATCTCATCGTCAAGGCGAAGAAGTCGTTGAAGAGCGGTTTTATTGACAGTTAGCAGGAAAATGATGTTACGATGCAGGTACTGGTTGAAGAACTGCAGATAGGAGAGCTTGTTGCGATCAATGAGTCCTGAACTGATGCCCATCGAGAACTGGCGGAGTTTGAACAGCTCTAAGAACTCGTCGTAATCAGCCTCCAGGTTGAACCGGATATCTGAGAGAAACTGACCAAAGCGGACTGACCAGAGATAGAGATCATCGATATCAGTTCGTGCCATAAGTCTGAGCAACCAGTGGCCAGAATTTATGAGACCCAGCGAGCTGATCTGAGCAAGCAGTCGAGAGATTGAATGGATCTCACTGTCCTCCAGATCACTGACGTATTGCTCAGCTGATGTCACAGGTATCAATTAGCAGAAAATAGTGATAAAGGCGTGGATTGATTCAAGTTATGGCAGAATTTCCAATGTATTCCCCTTTTCATTGTAGAAGGAGTAGTATGAGGGCACCTGACACCATTTTCGGAGTTGAGCCGGATACTCGGCACATTTGCGCGTCATGTTGCAACCGATAATGCTGATCATGTTGGTTATCACTTTTTCAAAGCCATAGCTCATCAGTGCCGACATCTCGGTATAGGGTACCTGGTGACAGGAGCAGTTGCCAAGTTCATAGGCAAAGCGCAGGACATCCTCCTTCTTGATGAGGGTCTTCTTGTCTGCCTTGTTGCCTATCAGGATGAGAGGATACATCTTCTCATACAGGAGAATGAGCTCGGAAATCCGGTCCTGCATGTTCTTGTAACTCGCAGGATTGTTGAGGTCAAAAAAGGCAAGCACACCATCCAGCATTTTAACGGTCTCCTCCAGGTTGTAGATGATATCTCGATCTGATCGGGTTGACCAGATGTGGATGAGATTTTTGCCAATAGGTAGGACAGATAGTTCGACTCCCTCCGCTTGAGTGGGTAGGTGTTTGTATTTCATCTTGACACTTGTTACATTGTTGATGAACGTGGTCTTACCAACCTGATCATCTCCAACAAGCATCAGATTGTAGGTATTCTCTTCACTGAATTTCTCTGCCAAATCTCGTAATTCATAGGCAAATCCTTCAGGGATCTTATCCCAATTGAGATCGACTAGCATATTGCTATATTTTTGATACTAATATTAAAAGAAGGCGAGAGGTGTTTTTGGGAGGTGAATAAATGTGAGAAATTTTTTATACTATTTGGCGATTTTCGTAAGGCCTGTACGATATTTCGATTCTTTTTGTTCATCGCTCCGAGAACGAATTTAGTAAAGCCTGCACTAATTGTATAGTAATCTAGGAAATAATGGGGTATATCGTGGCTAGAGCAGGGATTAGGGCAGTATAATTCAAGTACAAATCTGCACAAAATCTGAGTCAATGTGTGCAATAGTCTTATGAAGTAGTATTTTTCAAGATAAACGCCTCTAAAGACTACTGATTTGTGCATTTTTTTAATATACGATTTTTCTTTACCATTTACCATGATATTTGTTAAAACTATGATAAATATCCAATCTCGATGGATAAACGAGGACATTTGTCCATTGTTGCTCCTATCAGGGTCATTATATTTTAATATAATTTGTATAGTAAACACCTTGTGACCACGTCAACATTTTTGAAATCGCGACGACAAAAGGACGAAGTTCGCAATGAAGACAAGGCGAAGATCACCAAGATCTTCCAACCCCTTCACAAAGAATTCTCATCCTCCGTTCTCGAACCTGAGAAATTCAACAAGTTATACTTGGAGGTGAAGCGGCAACCCCTGGAAAAAATGATCAAAGCCAGAGGGGAGGTCTTCATCGTAAAAGACCGCTGTAAAGAGTGCACCTATTGTGTGGAATACTGCCCCACTGAAGTGCTCTTCATGTCGGACCAAATCAATATTAAGGGCTACAAGATCCCGCACATCGTCGAAGGAAAGGAAGACTCCTGTGTCCTCTGTGGTATGTGCAGCACCGTATGCCCCGACTTTGCCATATTCACACGTGACAAAGCTGCGGAACCCATGGAGGCAAATTAAGAATGCTGAAAATGCCTAACGTTACTAGAACCGATCCTGACATTCGAGTGATGTCTGGAGATCACATCATCTTGGGTGATCATGCCGTGGCTGAAGGAGCCATTGCTGCAGGCTGCTCTTTCTTTGCAGGCTATCCCATCACCCCTGCAACACCAGTTGCAGAGCGAATATCCTACAGGTTCCCTCAGATCGGGGGAATGTACATCCAGATGGAGGATGAGATAGCTTCTGCCGCAGCAATCGTTGGTGCCTCCTGTGGAGGAGCCAAATCCATGACGGCCACCTCAGGTCCGGGTCTCTCTCTCATGCTTGAGAACATAGGTCTTGCCTATATGATGGAGACACCTGAGGTAATTGTCAACGTCATGCGAGGAGGACCCTCAACCGGGATGCCCACTCTTACCGGACAGGGTGACATCATGCAGGCACGATGGGGATCACACGGTGACTATAATATGATAGCCTATGTTCCCGCAACAGTCCAGGAGTGTTTTGACTTCACTATCAAAGCGTTCAACGCCTCTGAGAAGTACAGGACTCCCGTTATGCTGATGCCTGATCAGATCTTGGGACTGATGACAGCCAATATCACTATTCCTGACAAGGAAGACATCGTTCTTGTTGATCGAGTCCTTGCCTCAGGGCCTGTAGATGAGTATGAACCCTACGACTGGGATCACGTCATTCCACCTATGGCAAT
>JAEOUB010000549.1 GCA_016839545.1 Candidatus Kariarchaeota archaeon
AAGAGAGTAGATATAGCGAAGCCTCGGAACGGTTTGGGTTCTCCGCTCTATGATACCGAAGGCTAAGAGTTGCTTCAGATGCTTCTCAATAGCTGTTCTAGAAACACCAATGTGCTCAACTAGAATATCAGGATGGACGGGATACTCACTTAGTATCCTCAGAATTTTGTTTCTGGTCTCATCCTGTAGAATTGATAAGATCGCCCGTTGTGCCTGATTAAACACAAGACAAAACTTGTCTGAGTCTATTTAGAACTTGTCATCTTATGATAGATGTGTGTATCTCGCATTTTCTGCCTACACCTCACGGTGTAAACTACATTCCGGGGCTTTCAACGATGTTTATAAAATGCTGTTGTGATCTTATTTTGTGGAAGGTCAAGGTGAGACACTGCTCGATCGCCTGAAGAAAAAATTAGAAGAGGGCGAAATCGATCAAGCTGAATATGACAAGCTCTATTCAAAATTTGATAATCTTGATCTGCTGGATTCTATAATGGGTCCAATTGAGTCATCCTCAACATCTGGACAAGGATTCACCAAGATTAAGTCTGGAAAGATCAATGGTCCTGCGACGATAAACGGTGATGCTGAAGTTGATGGATCTCTTGAATGCAACAGCCTCTCAGTCTCTGGAAATCTCACTATTCGGGGAAACTTGACCGTCCTTGGAAAGTCCAGTATAACAGGTGAGCTCACGGTTCTTGGCGATGCTAGATTCATGGATAAGATCGCAGGTTCCGGATCAATTGAGGTTGAAGGATCCATGTATGGCCTGAAGACCACATCATTGACAGGTAAAACTCGGATTGGAGATGATTTGATCAATGATGATCTCTCGTTGATATCAGGGACATTCTCAAGTACTAATCTCAAATCCACAGGCACTATTCGGGTCAGCGCAAAAATGAATGTTGATGAGAATATAATTGCAAAGAAATTTGAGTGTGAGTCTGGATCCGTTACGTTGGGTGGTGATCTGCGTGCTGCGGAGGTTTACATCTTCACTCAGCTCATCCAAGAAGACACCCCTGAACCTGAACCAGGAGAAACCCTTGGAGATTTGGTGAATAACGTCGTTAGTGTAGTATTTCCCAGTCTTATCAATACGGTGAAAGGAATTTTTGATATCGTCCCTAAGAAGTTCTCTGTATCAAATAACATTGAAGGTGATACCATCAAGATTGCTAACTGTACAGTAAATGGCAGTATTGTCGGAAAAGATATCATCATTGGTCCTAATGTCATAGTGCAGGGTGAGATTCGCTACAGCAATTCAATAGAACTCAAAACTCAGAGTACTTATGAAACAATTAAGGTAGACTGAATTGAATAAATTTCCTCTAGATTTACCGGTCACAGAAGCAAGTTGGGTCAATGAATTCATGCCTCATATTCGTGAATATCTAGGTCTCCATGATGATGATAGTGCCTTGGTTGAGAAATATCATAGAATGGGTGTCAATCCAGGGAAGATAGATTATAGAGAAATATTAAAATCGGCCAAATCTGTCTGTCTAGGGACTGGTCCCAGTTTGGAGCAATTTGAAGTCCATGAGCTTGAAGACCATCTTGATACGGTCAATCTCATTGCTGCAGATGGCTCTTTTCGGTATCTTGATCATTCAGGTATCACTCCTGATCTAATCGTCACAGACATTGATGGATTGACAATAGAGGACATGGAACAAGCCATTACCAAAGAAATTCCTATCCAGATATTGTGCCACGGGCACAACACGGAAGCTTTTCTCAAGCTTCTTCCAAGTCTTCGGGAAGCAAGTAATGTAGAACTTGTAACGCAGGGTCAACCTATACACGGTTGGCACACTTCTATGGGATTTACAGACGGGGATCGATCGGTTAGCCTGGCTAGTCGGTTTTCAAGTAGCGTCATTCTGGTTGGATATGACCTCAGGTCTGAATTCATAGGGAAATACAGCAAACCTCATTTCGCGGTGCACCAAGTTATGACCATAAGCAAGAGACTTTAGCTTGATATCGCTTGGCAGGTGATTACATGGCTTTCACAAGTTGCTAAAGTATATACACTTGACTCAGATCAGTCTCCAGGACGTCAGATTTCATTTGCTGATTTTCTCAAGGATTAGAAAGCACCATTTAGAATTAGTAATACAACCATCCCTGCCAAATGCATCCAGAAGGATCTTGAATCAGCAGCATACAATTTTGCACCATCCAAAATACTCCATGGGATCATCATGATCAGACCATACCAAAGAAACATGGTTGAGCTGACAAATAAGGCACCGCTCAGAATGATGGCTTGTCCGGGTCCTAAGAGGAGCAG
>JAEOUB010000550.1 GCA_016839545.1 Candidatus Kariarchaeota archaeon
ATCCCATTGCACAGACCTGTCTCAAGATAATGCAGGTGGAGGGTGCTCAGGATCTTGCTGAGATCGTTGCATCTGCAGGATTGGCCCAGAACCTGGCAGCACTTCGAGCACTGTCTGATGAAGGAATTCAGAAAGGACACATGAAATTACATGCAGCCAATATAGCCAAATCTGTTGGAGCAGAGGATGAAGAGATTGAGAAGGTTGCTGAGGTCATTGTCAAAGAAGGTGCCATCCGTATGGATCGTGCTGAGGAAGTACTCAAAGAGCTAAGAGGATAGTTACTATTTCAGATCATGATTTATGATATGTCTGTTCATCGCGTTCTGCCACTGATTCTCCCATACTAGGAAAACCACTGCAAAGATAAAAATCGGTAATACCAGCCAAAAAGTGAAGATTGCGATACCCATGGCGATAAGCACAGTCTGCCCCGAAGGGATTGATGGTTTCTCTCCATGAGCCAAATTCAGATGTTGATACAGCGAATTATATTTTTTGTACAGGTACACGGGTGAGAAGAAGATGTACCACAGTATCATCTCAACAGGACTGACTCGTGTATTTGGTGTCACATATGCATTGCCATAATTATGCTGTGAGTACATTTCCAATTTCTCCAGATCCTCTGCGACAAAATATGCATAGAAGACGTAGCCAATACCAAATGTGAAGATACTGATTAGAAACCAGTTGATGTAAGATCTTGTCTGGGGATACTGTCCTATGTACCCCTGGCTCGTGCTCTGAGGTGCATATCCACCGGGTTGTGAATATCCCCCCTGATTGTATCCCAAAGGTTGAGTGTATTCAACTGGTTGAGTTGAGGTGGGTTGTTGATAATCTGATGATGGACTGGGTTCAAGAGGTTTTGCAGGAGTCTCAAAAGATGCCAATGTACTACCACATGATTGGCAAAACTTAGCTCCCTGTTCAGCTCGTGTTCCACATTCTCCACAAAACACAATCTCTGGTAATCTATTTGGTAGAAAAAGGTTCATTCTTACAGATAGAATCTTGCCTCATCGTCCTGATACCAATCGTGAATGATCTTGGCTGCCTCGTTTGCCGCTTTGATTGCAGTAGCCTCACCTTTGGTAGCAAATTGATTTGTTGCCCTGTTGGCATACACGGCACATACAGCACCAGTATGTATCTTGTACAGTGATCCCATGATAAAGAGAAGCGATGCTTCCATTTCAATATTTGTCACACCTGCTTTTGTCAGATCCTCAACCAGGTTTGCACGGTGACTTGGCATATAATCATTAAATCCTGCTCTCCCTTGACCCAAATAGAATGAAGAGCTACTAGCTGTTATCCCCACATGATAGGGTAGATTATTTTCCTCACTTGCCCTGATCAGGGCAGAAGTAATCAGTCTTGATGCAATAGCAGGAAATTCAGGCATCACATAGTGTTTTGACGTGTCCTCCAACCTGACCGCCGCATCAGAGATGACAATATCGCCCAGTTCGATATCAGGGCTGAGAACCCCACAGCTACCAACGCGGATAATATGCTCCATTCCTACGTTTTTCAGTTCTGCAACTGCGATTTCAACAGCTGACGGACCGATTCCACTGGAAAGTGCAGACACCGGAGCTCCCTTGTATTCTCCCCTATAGGATACATATTGTCTGTAATCTGCTACCTTCTCTGATGTGTCCCATGCATTTGCAATTACCTCAACTCGTTTTGGATCGCCCGGCATTAGGACAATAGGTGGCAGGTCTCCGGGTTTAATTTGGATATGATATTGCAATCCCTCTGCCCCTACAACATTTTCTGCAGAATCGGATTTATGACTCATCAATCTTTCCTGACATACTGTTTTTAGAAGCTTTACGAAATCTACGTATTCTGTTTGTAGCTCATCACAATATCTTTCAATATTATTATTGACCACACATTATGGGAATATCCAGTATCTCGATGGACCATGTGGATTTGAACCTGGATAATCCTGTACTTTCCAATCTCAACTGTGAATTCACTCCTGGTATCACGTGTCTTCTTGGACCCAACGGATCTGGAAAAACCATGACCAACCGGTTACTAGCCCTGATTCAACCAGTAACTTCCGGTTCAATTTCATGGGATGGAGCGGAGGTAAATCCGTTCAATGGGAGAAAGACGGAACTCCTCAAAGAAATCGGCTATATGCGACAGCAACCCATCTTTGTCAATAAATCAGTGGAGGAAAACATTGAGTTGCCTCTGAAATTCCGCAATGATCCTGATAGTAAATCCAAGCTTGCAGGTACTCTGGAAGAATTTGAGCTCACAGAATTTGCCAAGCGTCCCATCGCCAAACTTTCAGTTGGTCAACAGCAACGTGTTGCATTGGCTAGAACTCTTATCACCGATCCACAACTCCTGATTCTTGATGAACCTACATCTTCTCTTGATATGAAAAGTACAAAATGGATCGAGTCCTATTTATTGAGATTGAGAAATCAAACTGACAAAATTATACTCTGGACTACCCATGATCATTTTCAGGTGAAAAGAGTGGCAGACCATGTGGCGGTAATACTCGAGGGCAGTATCAGAGCCAAAGACACTCTGGATGCGATATTCACCAAGACTGAAGACCCTTCAGTACGAAAATACCTTGAAGGGGAATTGATCTGAAAATCATTTGTACACTACCTTCTCTTTAAAAATCACCATTCCCATGAACAAGTATGTCATACAGTGCACAGATACAGAGAGACAGGACTGATAAGGATCGTTTCTTCGAGAAATCACCTCATTCCCCACTATCTCATCATCTTCGTCATAATTTTCAAGGACTTGAATACTACCCCGTCTCAGAGGACTATCGTTTCGAACTCCCACTTGTTCCACATGATGAAATTGAAACTGTAGAGATGGATACCTCTGACGGTAAAATCAAATACTTTGATCGAGTCGGATATCTTGAATTTGACTCAGGAGCAGGTCCCACTAAGATCCAGGTGTATCAATCCCATCAGAATCGTCAGAATTATTTCATACCTTTCCGAGATAAAACATCCGGCAAGGAAACATACGGTGCCGGTCGTTATCTTGATGTGGAAAGCCATGGAGGCGTATTTGAACTAGATTTCAACAAGGCGTACAACCCGATGTGTGCCTACAGTGATGCCTACTCTTGTCCTTTTCCACCAATGGAAAACTGGCTCGAAGTCCCTATTGAAGCTGGAGAGAAGAATTTCACCCAGTGAGGTTACCTGTTGGAACGGGACTGGATAAGTGTCAGGGAAGCAGTCAGGGTGAAGGAAATCGATAAAAGTAGTATTCCCAGCGCAAGGGCAGTCGTCCGCTCTCCCATCCCAATTTCTGTGATAATTGCAGTGGTCAAGACCCTGGTCCTATAGCGAATATTACCTCCTACAATGAGTATCGCTCCCACTTCAGAGAATGCACGTCCCAAAGCAACAATAATTGCTATCAGTATTCCGGACCGTGCCTCGTGAAAGATCTCCTGGTATTGCTGTTTGCGATTAGCACCGAGAGAGACAAGCATCTCACTGAATTGATCAGGGAGGTCATGAATTGTTGATCGTGTTATTCCGATAACTATGGGTAATGTCAGGATCATCTGAGCCATCACCATAGCAGCTGGTGTGAACAGTATCTCGAAAGAACCCAGTGGTCCTCTTTTTGTGAATACCAGAAAGACAACCAAGCCCACCAGCACGGGAGGCAAACCCATTCCTGTATTGAGAAGCGCCACGCTCAGTCTCCTTGATTTACCATTTTGCAACCCCCATGTAATCCCGATAGGGATCCCGATGATTGACGCAAATGCAACTGCAGAAGCAGAGATGGCGATGGATAGACTTGCAATGGTCCATACCTCCTGAGAGCTGAATAGAATCAGCAAACTCTCGATAATATCTTGGAGGAGTCCCATGGTCTGATTATCCTCTCCTGTGTTAAAAAACCTAATTTTCAGTCGCAATAGGAGTAAACAGAATAATTCCACCACGTGTATAGTTCTCTACAAAGTCAAGTGTCGATGGAGCCTGTAAAAA